>JBBSRF010000027.1:0-16122 GCA_038243335.1 Sphingobacteriales bacterium | reverse complement strand
GGGTATTAGAGTAAATCCAAGAAATAACTCAACTGAAGCGGAACTTGCTGAAGTTTTTACCGGTTTAATGCTAAAAGACGTGAAAAGTGGCAAAACATTGCAAGTGACCGGCTTACCAAACGGAATGCGTATTGCCAACATGAGCTGGAGCGCTGATGGTAAAAATTTAGCTTTTAGCAATAATACCTATACAGGTGTTGAGTTATGGGTATTAAATGTGGAAACACTAACAGCAAAGCGTTTAACGCAAGGCTTACTAAATGATGCTTTAGGTACAACTTTACAGTGGAACCCGAATGGACAACAAATTTTAGCACAGTTTATTGTAGACAATCGTGGTGCATTTCCTGTTAAAAACATTATGCCAGATGGTCCAGTTATTCAAGAGAATTTAGGAAAAGTATCTCCAGACCGTACTTATACTTATTTGTTAGAGAATGAGTACGACGAACGCGTGATGGAATATTATTTAAGTTCACAGTTAAAAGCTGTAAATTTAGATGGGACAGCAACTAGTGTTGGTAAACCTGAGATGTATAAAAGCGTCAATTATTCTCCAGATGGTCAATATATGATGGTTAGTACAGTAAGTAAACCTTACTCCTACCAAGTTCCTGTACAATCTTTTCCTTTTGAGTTAAATCTATTAAGTGCTGATGGTAAATTGGTTAAACAATTGCAAAAAGCATCAACTGGTGGAAGCGGTTTTGGTAGCGCAAGTGCACCAGGCCCAAAAGGTTACCAATGGAGAAATGATGCACCATCAACATTGGTTTATAGCCAATCATTACCTAAGGCAGATCCGAAAAGTAAAGAAGAAACCGGAGATAATATTTATTTGTTAACTGCACCATTTAATGGTGAAGCTAAAAAGTTTTACACAACCAAATCTAGCTTCAGCGGTATAGAATGGGGTAATGAAAAGTATGCTTTGGTAAAAGAAAGCGCAAGAGCAGCCCGTACAAGCAGAACTACTTTAATTAACCCGCAAACTGGTGAAGTGATCAAAGTAATTGCTGATGGTTCTTCTGAAGATACCTATAAAAATCCAGGGCGTTTCCTTTATACAAAAGGAAATTTTGGAGAAAATGTACTGTTATTTGATAAAGGAAATCCTATCGTATTTACTCAGGGCAACGGCTCTTCACCAATAGGTGATCGTCCGTTTGTGATGAAATGGAATTTAATTTCAGGCAAGCAAGATACTTTGTTTAAATCGAGGGCTCCATATTACGAAGAACCCGTATTTTTTGACAATACTGGCGTAGTATATGTGTCAAGAGAATCAGCAACAACGCCTCCTAATATGGTGTCTATTTTATTAAAAAACAAAAAAGAGCAATCGTTAACAGACTTCCCAAATCCATATCCAAGTTTGGAAGGTGTACAAAAAACATTAATTAACTATCCTCGTAAAGATGGCGTTAAGTTATCTGCCATGATGTATTTACCAAAAGGCTATAAAAAGGAAGACGGACCATTACCAGCTTTGGTTTGGGCTTATCCAAGAGAGTTTAAAAGTGCAGAAGCTGCTGGACAAGTTAAAGGTTCACCATATCGTTTTACTTCGTTAGTATTTCGCTCACCTGTATATTGGGTAACTAGAGGTTATGCGGTGTTAGATAATGCTGATATGCCAATTATTGGTGAAGGTAAAGTCGAGCCGAATGATACTTTTGTTGAGCAAATAGAATTAAATGCAATTGCATTGATTAACTATGTATCAGATGATTTAGGCGTAGTAGATAGAAAACGTATTGGTGTTGGTGGTCACTCTTATGGCGCATTTATGACAGCTAATTTATTAGCTCATACTAATTTATTCGCGGCAGGGATTGCTCGTAGTGGTGCTTATAATCGCACACTTACTCCATTTGGTTTCCAAGGAGAAAGACGTACATTTTGGGAAGCAGAATCAGTATATGATAAAATGTCGCCATTTAATTTTGCCAATAAAATTAAATTACCTCTATTAATGACACACGGTGCTGATGATGAGAATTCAGGCACTTTCCCTGTTCAGAGCGAACGCTTATATGCAGCGATTAAAGGTAATGGTGGAACAGTTCGATTAGTCTTATTACCAAAAGAGTTCCACGGTTATAGAAGCCGCGAATCTGTAATGCATACTTTTTGGGAGCAAGATCGTTGGTTAGAGCAATATGTTAAAAACAAAAAAACAACTCCTGAACCAGTTAAATAATCATCATAAGGTTTAGACTATTTTACTTAATTAAATCCTTGTCAGTGAATTCTGATGAGGATTTTTTTATTAAAAAAATTGTAGTTAAGTTGCCTAACGTTCACCACATTCTAAAATTATGTGTAACTATTTTGAATGTCTACCTTAGTTAAGTTAGTTATCTGAAAATTTAATTATTAAAATAAAAACAATCATGAAAAAGCTACTATTAATCTCAATGATTTTGCTGCTAACCATCTCATTAAAAGCACAGCAAAACACAAGCAAACCATCCCCTATCAGTCCATCTATCAGAGTAGAAAACTTATTGTACATCTCTGGACAAGTCGGTATAGATCGTTCCACATCAAAATTAATTAACGAGACATTTGAAGCAGAAGTAAAACAAGTGATGAAAAATATTGATACACAATTAAAAGCAAACAACCTTGTTATGGATGATTTAGTGAGTATTATTATTTACCTAAAGGATATGAAAAATTATAACGCAGTTAATGAGGTATATGAAAAATATTTTAAAAATAGATTTCCAACGAGAACCTGTATCGCAGTTGCAGACTTACCTGCAAATGCAAATGTAGAAATTACTGGTATAGCGAGTTTTAAAAAATAGAGTTGTGTAAATGGTATTGAAAAGAAAATTTGCACAAACGACATTATAAAAATCATTGAAAAAAAAATCTATTTCTATAAATAATTAAAGCCTTAGACTATCTAAGGCTTTAATTATGCTTGCCATATCATCAATTCGCAACTAAAATTATATTTTGCTGAACTTCTTTAGGTCATCTCTAAATTGATTTGTTACCATAGCAAAACTTTAGCGTAATGTTTTCATTTTATGGCTGAATAATCACCCATTTATCCGCTCCTCTTATAATGATTTCTCCCTGTGCGCTTGGCACGTAACTTATAAAAGGAAATAGCGTTTTCTTATCTATTTTTCTTGCAATAATAGAATTTTCACATTGAGTTAAAATCACACCCATATCTAGTAGCTGTTTTAATTGCGCTTCATACGGACCTGTTTTTTCATATATCTTATAGCCTTCACTATAAACTATTAACTCTAATTTTAATTTTCCTTTTAAACGAGGATCTGAAAGTGCATTCTGCATGTTTTTTAACAAGTGAATAATATGCTTATCATCATTTGTAGTTAATGTATATGCCGCTTTATATTTGCCTAATTTAGCTTTTGCACCTATATATTCAGCATTTGGTTGTTGTGCAAGTAATGGTTGGAAACAAAATGTTGTTAGAAACAGCAAAAATGGAAAAAGTAATTTTTTCATTATTTATTTGATTTTTGATAAGTTAAATTGATAATTAAAATATAATCAGCCACACCACAATATTTTGAAGTTTGATAAATGATCATACCTATTTAAAATGCTAAAGCAATATTACTCAAAAAATTAATTTAAATTTCAGTAAGAATTCAATTAAATTTATAATCCCATATTCTTTTGCATTTTTCTATTTCCTTAAAAAGGCCATTCTTATTTTGGCTCTAAATAATATAATTCTTATTTGGGACAAATTCTTTTTCAAATTCAATGATAAAAATAATTACTTACGTAGTTATTCTTATCAATTCATTTCATGCTTCACAATACTTAATTACTTTATCTCATTAGTTAACACGCTAATTAGCTATTAAATTAATGAAAGTTAAAAGTTCAATCAAAAATTAAAAATGAATTACTTGATCTAATTGAAGTTGATAAACCAACATTAATAGAAAAGAAATAGAAAGGAGATAACATTTTGAAAAAAATTGTTGAATTCGTGGAATCCATTATAAATGGAATAATCAATTCATATTAAGGTGTTAATTCACACTTTTCCCCTCTCAAAACTTAATTCAAATCTGTAGAAGTACATCCTCCGAAATAAATAAAGTGTAATAAAGATTGCTTAAATCTTGCGCAATAAAAAAAGGTTAAAAGAAGTATATCTTGAAACCTCATTTAAATAGTTTCCCTTACTATTAAATTTGCAACCAAAAAATACCTTTTGAATATTTTTTTAAGTTAAACTTGAATATTTAATCCAGAATTATACTATTAATGCGAATGTTAAAAATAACGTTTAATTATAACTTCTTTTAGTGAGTTTACAATATACTTAGATACCTATTCCAAAGCATATCGATTAATCAACATTAATACCTTGGACTTGGTGATTAATCATATGTTTTAGTATTATAGGATCATTTATCATAATAATTTCATTTATTTGATAATTGCGCTATTTGAGAGATTTTATAAAACAATATTTTATACACGCTGTTAGAATTGTATAATAACATTTTAATAAAATTTTACTAGATAAGCACATGAAAAGAAAATTACTACTTGGAATAGCGAGTACTATACTAGCATTAAACGTTAACGCTCAAGTTAGCGATGTTAGTATTACAGTTACTCCCCAAATTGGTTACAACTGGTTTGACAATAAATCAACTGTTGAGAATGGTACAATGTACGGTTTACAAGCAGGTTTCGGATTTGGAAAAGTGATAGAACTTAGAGGGATTTGGGAGCGCTCGCTAGATTTAAAACAGAATTTTGGAAAATATGAATCTGATATTAAGAATTTATTTCCAACATTTAATTTAGAAAGCAGATCTATCAAAGTTAATCGATACGGTGGTGAGTTTAAAACTAATTTGCCTATCGGTGGCTTTTCTCCATATTTAATATTAGGTACAGGGGTACAAAATTTTGAGACCAAATTAGCATCTGGCATTAAATATAAAAATGAAAATCTTTACGGTAGCGGCGGACTTGGTTTTAAAATCTCTCTTGGTGAGCGTACTACTTTAAATTTCGAAGGTCGAGGATTGGTATACAACATGAACCCTGGAAGTTTGTTATATAACGAAGGCGGTAGCTCTGCGTTTGACGATTATATCAATAACACTAATAACAGCACAATGTATAATTGGAGTGCTATGGCTGGTTTGCAATTTTATTTAGGCGGACGTACAAACAGTGACATGGATGCATTAGATAGAGCATATTTAAACCGCTTTAGTGGTGGTCTTTCTGGCACTAAATTAACGCTATCTCCAGCTGGGTCTTATATTAATTTTAATAGCAAGTCTGCCTATAATGATACTTATTTATTAGGTGGAATAGTTGGTTTAGACTTTTCTCATTATGCTGGTCTTCAAGGCTATTACTATAGAGCTACAACTGATGAAAAAATACAATTTGAATTTGATAATCTTGAGATTTATGGAGCCGATTTTGTTGGTAAGCTTAACGTTCCTAGAGGAATCGTTCCTTACATTTCAGTAGGTGGTGGTTATCTTAATGTAAGAGATAATTATAAAGGTAGATCAATCGTAAACAACTCTGGTGTAGTTACTGGAAATATGATTGCAAAGTCAGGCTATTTTGCAAAAGGTGGAGTGGGCGTATCAATTCCTTTTTCTAAATACGTAGAAATTTTTGGTAGTGCCAATCTAATGTATACCATGCAAAATCAATCTGCTGATGTAGCTGACTTACAAAGCTCTAATCAATTGTATCAACATAGCATGTATACTACAGGTTTGAGAGTTAAAATTGGCAAGAATGCCAATACTGATAAAGCTGTAGATAAAGCCTTAGACCGTAGATTTGAAGGCGAAAGAACTGAATATGATGCACGTATAGCAGCTTTAGAACAAGAGCTTAAAGAAGGATATAAAAATAATGATACTGAGAAGGTAATGTCAGTTATGCAGGAAAAGAAAACTGTTGACTCGGTAAACAAATCATCTTCTACTAAACAAGCACAAATTAGATTGACACCGGCAGAATTGGAATCATTAATTGAAAAAGTACTTAATGGAGTAGATAAAAAAAGCGAATTATCGGTAGAAGATAGATTAGAGCGCATCGAACAACTGTTGATGATGAGTGGTCAACCACAGCAAGTGGTAATCGGCATGGATAGAACAACAGTTCCGGTAATGCAGCAAGCACCAAATGAAGAACTTTTACGTGAGCTTAAGAAACTGAAATTAGACCTGGAAGAGCAAAAACGCAACAATGCAGTTCAACCGGTTAAAGACACAACTATCATATTGCAAAATAGCAATGATCAACCAAGTAATAATCAAGGAACTAACACAGTTGTAAAATCTACATATGATCCTTCTATTAGCAATCTACCTGTAGGTTATACGCCTTATATTGGTGTTAACTTCGGAGATTTAACTTCATTTAATATTGGAGTTCGTCGTTATTATGATTTCCAAAACACTAAAATTAAATTTGCTCCAGAGGCATATTTAGCCATTGGAAATACTTTAGGTTTTGGTATCAGTGCTAACGGTATTTTACCTTTTGCCACTAATGTAAATGGTTTTACACCTTATGGAGGACTTGGTTTAGGAGCGCATTACTTAGGCTCAGACTTTACTTTCTCTACTAATGTATTAGGTGGTGTAGCTTATCAATTGGGTAATGGCAAATTTACCGCCGACTACACTATTCGTGGTGCATTTAGAAATAATCAATTAGCTATTGGATATCGCTATTCATTTTAAAGAATTAGGACATGAAAATAAATAATATTAAGTTTAACCGTTACTACTCCATATTATTTTTGTCACTATTGATTAGTTTTACTGGTAGTAAAGCTAATTCACAAGAAAACAAAAAGACAGAAACTGGAGAAATTGTGATGAGTGCAGCTGAATTAGAATCATTACTCACAAAAATCGCTGAGCGTAGAAAAGAAACACTTAAAAATAATAAGTCACTTCATTTGCCAACTTACCAGCTTAGAAGTGGGGTTACTTACCAAGATCCAAGAATGTATCAAGATATGAAAAGTCTTGAATACAAACTTGACATTCTATTGTCTAGAGCTAATTTAGCTCCTAATCAAGGTGGTAGTACAACTTATGTTTTGCCGCCTCAAAATTCTGGAACTACAATTCCCAATAACGCAACAAAATTAGCTGATGTACCCAGAAAAATTTTGAAAGGTCATCAAGTATTTTTCGCAAACAATTCTACCACTATCTCTTCAAGTGATAAGCGAATTATACAAGATTTGATTCCAATGATAAAAGAAAATCAAAATCAAACGTTGGTGGTACTTAAAGGTTTTGCCAGCGTGGTAGGAAATGCTTTTTATAATAATCAACTTTCTTATAATCGTGCGGATGCCATCAAACAAATATTAGTGAATAATGGAGTTAATCCAGGAAACATTATGATTATTTACCATGGAGCTGACCAAACGATAAAAGCAGATGAAGCTAGACGAGTTGATATTACGTTGGAACTTGTTCCAAACAATTAGATGATTTAATTATAAAAAAAATGAGGCTTATTTAGGCCTCATTTTTTTTAATGCCTTATTTAAAATAATAGATTACTGAGTAGTTGAACACTTTAACATATGGTTCAAATTACTTTACTACTTTATCCCATTAGTTAACCAGCCATCAAAATAACGAAGTTTAAACTATGATTGTCTCAATTTAATTATAATTTTAAAAACACCTTAAAAACAGACCCAATATTAACCTCACTCTCAACAGTTATTTTCCCATTTACAGTCTTTAATGCCTCTCTTACTAAATAAAGCCCTATTCCATTTCCTTCAATAATACTTTTTACACGATGATATTTTTCAAATATAGTTTCATAATTTTCGGACTTAATCCCTATACCATTATCGGTAACACTGATAACTAAATAAATGTCATCTGTGTAAGATTTAATTAGAATTTGTGGAATACGATCTGGGTGACTATATTTCAGCGCATTGTTAACTAAATTATAAATAATGCTACGTAGTTTACGCCTTGAAAAGGTAATTTCAGAAGTACTTATTTCTGATTTTATTACTGCCTTTGTTTCATGGATTTGTTGGGCTAGCGTAAGTTTGACATCTTCTATAATATTTTCCAAATCAAGGATTTCCTCAATAGCCTCATATTTATGCTTCTCCAAACGCGACTCAACTAAATCAAAAATAACTTCCTTCATTTCATTCAGGCTGCTATCTGCTCTATCCACTAGAATAGATATTCTATCAAGGCCTTCACTAGAGTTTCTTTTTAGCGATTCTAAAGTCATTCCTAGCGCAGTGAGATGGTTTTTAATATCATGGGAAATGGTATCTAACAATAATTCATGTTCCGCTATTAGTTTCTCTTGTTCTTTGAGGTCTCTAATTCTACTTGTAATCTCCACAAAGGTGATAATTACTCCGTTTGTCTTATTTTCCAATCGTAGCAGATAAGGAAGTATATTCATCTGGTACCATCGCTTGTCAATAGTCTGTATTTCCTTTTCGAGAATATGGCCACTAGAAATAACCTGCGCTATATTATCAATAATTGTAGGAAACCTGAAGTTATCTATCACTTCAATCATAGGCTTGCCTAAATCTCCCTCTTCCAACTTGAAATGCTTCATTGCAGGAGGTGTAAATTTTCGAAGTATTAAATCGCTGTCAACGAACAACTGAGGAATTATGGTATTACGAAAGTAGTTCTCCAAATCTTCATTAAGTTCCGTCAAAGTATTGATTTGTTCGTTTTTGTTAAGCATGAGAATAGATAAATTATACAGGATTAGTGAAAGTAGATAAATGCTCAGACTTATTAGCTAAAATACTATTTTAAAAAGCTTATTAGCAAAAATTTATAATTTCGATTTTTAAAGCTACATCAATATAGACTTTATTTATTCCAAACTTTTCACTCAAAAATTTTATGTAAGCTACTGAACAATAAGAATTTAAAAATTGTCCATAAAAAAGTAAGAGATTAAAAATGATCACTTTTCTAGGAATCTTCATCTCTTGGAATTAATCGCAAAGCTCGGGATAAACTTCTCTCCAAATTCTTAGAACTAAAAAAGCCACAACTTTCGTTGCGGCTTTTGGGCTCCCACTATCATCAAATTTGCAAACAAAAATCACGTTTTGATTAACTTTTTAAGTTTTAAAATAATAGAATATCATGAAATAAACATCAACTAATCTTAGATGTTAAATACATAAATCTAAATATTTATCTATAATTAGCAGGTTAATCAATTTTCATTTTTCTACCGTCAATACCTATTTTATACCATGTTTTATTTTCGTAGAGTGCACCTTCATGTTGATTTTTATGTTGATTGACAGCCACTCCTAATACCTTACCATTATAATAAAACCTAACATTTGTTGGAACAATTGTATGCCCTATAATAACCCGTTTTACTTTATACAAAGAAAGTGTTTCTTCTACTTCTTTATCCGTTGCCATTGGTTTAGAGAAATAACCTCTATACCAAAATATAGAAGATTTTGTTCCATCGAACAATTTCCATATTCTTTGGTCTGTAAATAATTCCTTCTTTTTTGCTTTATCGTAATATGGTCTACTACCCTCATTAATTTCTCTTAAACTTAATTTAAGTTTATTAATTTCTGGAGCAATGCCACCATGCATACATAAATTATCGCCTATCTTTTCCACCAAATTTTTACTGCGCAACCAACGTCCTAATTCTGCATTAGCGTTATATAAATCCATATAGTCTACACCCATTAATTTAGCATTATCTATATATTTTTCTTTAAGATAACGTAAATCGCCACTCATGTTCATTATATCATGGTTGCCCAAAATGGTATGTAGGTAGCCACCTTTAGCTTTTGCATCTTGTTCTAGTTTATAAAGCAACCAAATCGTTTCTACAACATCACTCCCTCTATCAAATAAATCACCACAAATAACCAAATGTCCTTTACCAAAAATCCAATTGTACTGTTCATCTATCACTTTATTAGCTAAAAGTATAGCTCTAAGCGCAGCAAATTCTCCTTCAATATCAGAAAGCACTAATATTTTTTCTGGCTGATTATACGATACTGGCTCATTTTTAATTACTTTTTGAAGTTTCAAAGAAAAATTCCATTCAGGGTGATTTGTAAAAGTAATATGAACTGGAATATTTTTTTTATCGCTAACTTTATAATTGTTTATAATTGCATTTCTCTTACCATCTTTATCAGTGGCTATTGTCCTAATAATAATTTCATCATTGTTATAATTGATATAAGGCCCATCATTTTCATTTGAAGCAACGAAAAAATTACTGGCTCCAAGTGAATTAGAAGCCAGTAATAAAAATACAACTAATAAAATTTTCATATTTTTTATCCTTAATTATTATTTATAACCTGCATTTTGCTCCATATTAACATTAGCATTCATTTCTGCTAAAGGTATAGGCAAAACAGTTTTTAAAGATGTATTTGGAATCGCTATAGTCACACCACCTGTTCTGAATTTAGTAAAAGCCAGTTTGTTTCGAGTAAGATCAAATAGACGATGCCCTTCAAAAGCGAACTCTTTACGATTTTCTTCTAATATAAGTGTTTGCAATGCCTCTCCAGTTGCTGATGTTGTAACTTTTGAAGCATCAGCACGTTTTGCAACCATTTCCAAATCAGCAACTGCAAGTGCATCTTTACCAACTTGCTTAGCTCTAGCCTCTGCTCTTATCAAATACACTTCAGATAAACGAATAACTTTTACACCTTCTTCATAAGTAGTAATGTTATTATACTTTGTAATAAGATTTGCTGGATTTTCTCCACCACTTCTACTCCCTTTAGTCATAAAACCTCTTCGAACGTCTGTTGCAGAATAAATATTATATAAATCGTCTGTGGCTAAAGCATCGCCATAACTACCAGTTTGAGATAAAAAGGCAACTAAGCTATTGCTACTTAAATTAGAGGTTATGTTATAAAGAATTTCAAAAATAGTCTCACTATTATTTTGTATTCTAAAATTAGTAGATCCACTTACATAATTAGCATTAGTTAGTAAAGTATATTTATTTGATGAAATTACATCGGTCGCCATTATTTCAGCATTGGTCCAATCGCCCATATATAAATAAACTCTTGCTAATAATGATTTTGCAGCATAATGACTAATGTGACCTTTATTAGATGAACTAAAACCAACTGGCGATGTAGCCATCAAACCAAAAGCTTTTTTAAAATCATCAACAATTAAGTTATAACCTTCTTTTACAGAGTTTCTTTTTGGATTAATGATATCTTCTTTACTTGTACCACTTTTAGAAAGTACAGGAACACCAATATGGCTTCCGTCTGGTGTTGAATTGTAAGGAGCAGCAAAAAGTCTAAGTAAATCAAAGTGTGCCATTGCCCTCATTGCATAAGCTTCCCCTACCAAATGATTAAATTCTGGTTGTTCAGAGGCTGGTACCGTTAATTTTTCTCCTTTTTCAATAATGATATTAGCGTTTACAATTATACTGTACAAAATATTCCAAGAACCAGATGCTGTACCGTCATTAGTATTGGTAATATATTGATCGTAGCTTGTATATCTATTAGAATTTTTTCGACTTATATACATATTATCAGCCATTAAATCTCCCAAAACAACAAGACTGCGACCATTATAATTAGCACTTTGAAACATAGAATAAATACCCATAACCGCCGCTTTAGTTGTAGGTAAATCTATAACAACAACATTTACAGATGCTTGTTGCTCTGGCTCTATTTCTAGAAATTCTTTTTTACATCCGATAATGGTCAATGAAACTATTGCGATGTAAAATACTATATATATATTTTTCATAATTATTTTTACTTAAAATTTAACTTCTAAACCTAATAAAGCAGTTCTGTAAACAGGAATATTTTTATCTGCCAAACCATCTATACCAACTTCTGGATCAAAACTAATTCGCTTATCTTTAATATAGGTAAACAAATTGTTTGCTCTAAAATATAATCTTGCACTAGCCATTTTTGCTTGATTTACCCATTTAGTTGGCAATTGGTAACCTAAGGTAATATCACGTAATCGGAAATAATCACCATCATATAAAAAACGTGTAGATTGTTGACTAGATGGGCCAGATTGTGAACCTAAGTAAACAATTTTTGGTTGAAGTGTGTTATCCCCAGCCTTTTGCCATCTATTATTATAAGTATATCTACTCATTTTTGCTGTTGGTGCAAAACCTTGCGATCCATCAGAAGTACCAGAAGCACCATAATTATCGTAAGTTTTATTTCCTATGTTAAAATAAATCTGAAAACTTAAAGAGAAACCTTTATAGGTGAAACTGTTTGTTAATCCTCCAAAAAAATCAGGCAATGCACTACCTTGATTAAAAGGTTTAGCAGAACCATATACATTTGTAGTTTGTGACTTTGATTCGTCTGTGTACCAATTTGCTTCACCATTAGTTGGGTTTACACCTGCATAACCAACAAGGTATAATTGATAATAATCGCCACCTACAAATCGGTTGTAAGTACCACTAACAATTGGACTTGTTAAAGAAGTAATTTTATTTTTAATTGTAGAAATATTAAAACTAGTTGTCCATCCTAAACCATCGGTTTTCGGACTAATATTAATGCTATTTAGTTCTAACTCTAGCCCGCTATTTTTTATTGCACCAACATTATCTGTAAAACTGGTTAAACCATTAGTTGCTGATATTGGTCTATTTAATAATAAGTCTGAAGTAGTTCTAGCATAGTATTCGAATGTTCCTGTTAACCTATTATTAAGTATCCCGAAATCTAAGCCAATATTAAATGGCTTATTTTTTTCCCATGTTAATAGATTATTACCATAATTTGAGAATGAAAGTCCTGGTGCATTATCATATGAAGTACTGGAATAAAGTGCTCTTGATACAAAATTGCCAATATCTTGATTTCCGTTGACACCATAACTTGTGCGAATACGTAGGTCTGAAAATAAATTTTGATTTTTCATAAAATCTTCTCTAGAAAGATTCCATGATGCTCCAATAGAGTAGAAATTTCCATATCTATTTTCAGATCCAAATCTAGAAGATCCATCACGTCGGAAAGATGCACTCAAATAGTATTTATTTTTATAATCTGTTGATGCATTAAAAAATATAGAATTTAAGGCGTTCGCAGTAGCTGAAGAACCACCAGCAGCTAAAACTGAAGCATTATCTAATGTATAAGAATTAGGTAAAAAGTTTTTCTTCTGAACTGAATTACCAACTTCTCTAACTTTTTGAGCTTCATAACCTGCATAAGTTTTTAAACCAAAATCGCCAAACACCTTGTTGTAACGTAAGATTGTAGTATTAACCCAGTTGGTAGCACGGTCTGTACTATTAGTTGATCTACCACCATCGCTACGGGATGTGCCAATGCCAGATTTGTTATACTCTACACTTTCTTGATATAGAAAATTAATATTTGATTGATTTTCTATAGCCAAGTTTTTTAAAATTTGATATTTAGCTAAGAAATTACCAATTAAAGCATAAGAATTTCTAGTATCATAGCTTTCAAGAACTTGTGCTATTGGATTATATCTGTTATAATAACTAAAATCATAAGTTCCATCATCATTATATGCTCTTAAAAATGGTTGATATAACGAGTACATACGAACAGGATTACTGAAAGTACCCCCATCTGCTTGTGAATGATTGTCGCGATTATTTAATTGCAATCCTCCAGAAAGAGATAGTTTCTCTGTGGCTTGATTAGATATTCTGACATTTGCAGTACTTCTAGTAAAATCACTCCCCAACACTGGTGCTTTGGCAATGTAATGACTACCCGATATATAAAATTTAGTTTTTTCATTACCTCCACTAATAGACAAATCTGCTTGTGTATTATTTCCTGTACGCGTTAATAAATCAAACCAATCAGTATTTACATTAGAATTTACTTTATTTAACGCTATTTCAGCATCAAATAGAGATGGATCTTTACCTTTATTAACCCATCCTTCTTTTAATAGTTCAAGAGTTTCATTTGTGTTTAGTAATTTACTGTTTTCAAATGTGATGATATTGTTAACACCAGATTGTACAGATGCAGAAATTAAAGTTTTACCTGCTACACCGCTTTTTGTAGTTATTAAAATTACGCCATTCGCTGCTCTAGAACCATATATTGAAGCTGCAGATGCATCTTTTAAAACAGTTAAATTTTCTATATCAAAGCTATTCAAGCCAGAAATTTGTCCAGCCTCTAATGGTATTCCATCTACAACATATAATGGACCACTCCCAGCATTTACAGAGCCAACACCACGAATACGGACATTTGGCACTGCACCTGGTTGACCAGAACCATTACTAGCAATTACACCAGCAACATTACCTTGTAAAGATTCCTGTATACTTACTCTAGGACTTCCATTAATAACGGCTCCTTTTAATTCTTTTGCAGAACCTGTAAAGGAAGCTTTTGTTTGCGTACCATAAGCAACCACCATTACTTCTGATAAATCTTGAGTAGAAGCAGTAAGTGTAATATTTTTCACTATATCGGTACTTCGAACTTCAATTATTTGGGTAAACTTATTAAAACCTATAGAACTTGCTGTTAATGTATATGTTCCTGCTTTTGTTATATTAAATGCATAATCTCCACTTTCATTAGAGGCAATATTTTGTTTAAAATCAACAGCAGCTAATTCAACATTTACACCTGGAATAGGCATTCCTTTTTCGTCTAAAACTTTACCCCTAACTGTTTGTGCTACAATACTAACATTGTCAAGAACAAAAAAAGCATCCTTTTTTTAAGTAAAATTGTTTTTCCAACAATTTTATAATCTAAAGGCAATTGTGAAGTCACATTTTTTAATGCTGTTTCTAGATTTACATTATTTAAGTCGACTGATATTTTTACAAAACGTAAATCCTTACTATCGTAAAAGAAAGCATAGCCGGTCTGTTTTTTAATAGACTTGAAAATTGTTTCAATGGGAACATTGGTTTCTTTCAATGTAATTTGGCTAAAACTAGCATTTGCCTTCATTAGGGCTAAAAAGAAAAGAAGTGTTGTTAACTTCATAATCAATAAAAATTTAGGCGGTAACCATGATTTAGGCATGGCTATTTTAATAGCATTAAAATTCATACTTTTGTTTAGTTTGGGTTAATTTCATAAATGGTTTGCAAAATTGTTTTGTCCAGTTTTTCTGGAGTGGGTTAACTCAGCTATACCGCAGTTGTGCGCTAACACTTCTGCGGTTTTATTTGCTAATTAACCAAAATTGGTTAATAATTTGGTCGTTTTTTCATTATGTTTTGGTTTAAAGGTCAATTATTGATTTGTTTATTTTTATGGACTTACAATAAGCTTTTTGTTTTCAAAACGAAAATGAACTTTGTAAAAATCCAAAATCTCTAATACCTGCTTAAGGTTAAGGTTACGATATATCTCTCCAGAAAATTCCTTATTTGGTAAGACCCCTTCATATTCAACCTCAATATCATACCATCTTGCTATTGATCTCATTACAACTTTAAGATTAGCATCTTTAAACATAAACATGCCATTTTTCCATGCAATTACTTCATCGGTATTTACATTATTAACAGCCAATTTCTGTCCAATTAAACTACTCTGCTCACCTGGTTTAAGAATTACAAACGAACTTTCAGCCTTTTTAAGATTTGTTACTTTTACTGCACCTTCTATAAGTGTAGTTTTGAGATTGGGCTCATCTTTGTAAGCATTAATATTAAAGTGGGTACCTAACACTTCAACAGTTTGGTTGGTTGTATTAACGACAAATGGCATAGCGCCTGACAGCTTATTTTGGTTTTTTAAAACTTCAAAATAGGCCTCACCTGTTAAGCTCACATTACGTGAAGTTCCTATAAAAAAAGTAGGATACTTTAATGATGATTCTGAATTTAACCAAACCCTACTACCATCTGGCAACTGAATTTGGTACTGCCCCCCCTTTGGAGTAGTGATAATATTAAAATCAGGTTCCTTATCACTTTTATTCACCTGGCTACTATTCACTGTATAAATTATCTGCCCATCTTTTGTTTTAGTGATGACAATTCCACTCTGTTCGGCCACCTTGCCATTCCCAGCATCAT
>JBBSRF010000026.1:0-16283 GCA_038243335.1 Sphingobacteriales bacterium | reverse complement strand
TTGCGTTAACATCTATTGTTTCTGCACAGAATGCAAGATTTACAAATCAAGGTATTATACAATTCGAGAAACGCGTAAACATGTATGCCATATTTAAAGAGCAAATTAAAAGAAACCCTGACAATACTTTTTATGCCCAATTTTTTGAGCAATATCAAAAAACAAATCCGCAGTTTAAGGTTTTAAAAAGTACATTGTCATTTAGCAATCAACAAACTTTATTTAAGCCCATTGAAGAGACAGTGGCATCATCAAATTCTTTTTTTGGAAACGATGCTCGAGCTGAACAGAACAATATAATTGTAACAAACACCGTTGCTAATACCAGCATAGCTCAGAAGAAAGTTTATGAAGAAACGTATTTAGTTAAGGATAGCACGCGTAAAATTAACTGGAAAATAACCGATGAGTTTAGAACAATTGCTGGTTATGATTGCAGAAGGGCCAATGCGCTAATTATGGATTCTGTTTATGTAGTGGCTTTCTACACAGATCAAATTCCTGTTTCTGGCGGGCCTGAATCTTTCACTGGTTTACCAGGAATGATATTAGGTGTAGCTTTGCCCTATGAAAACGTAACTTGGTTTGCAACTTCTATACTAGACCAACCAGTTCCTATTGAGAGCATCAAAGCAGCGACAAAAGGGAAGCCAACTACTAATCTTCAATTACATAAAATATTGATGGATGCATTAAAAGATTGGGGAACTTCTGCACAAGATGCCCTAAAAGCTTTTTCACTTTAGTTTACCCTTTGAACAAAAAAGCTCCAAATTGTTGATATTTGGAGCTTTTTGATTAAAAAAATACTATTAATTAACCAATAGTTTATAACCTTTACCGTGCACATTTAGTATTTCTACTTTAGGATCCTCTTTTAAATATTTCCTTAATTTACTTAGAAAAACATCCATACTACGTCCGTTAAAATAGTTATCATCATGCCAAATACTTAATAGGGCTTCTTCTCGGGTTAAAACTGTATTTTTCTTTAAGCAAAGCAATTGTAAAAGTTCAGCTTCTTTGGTAGATAGCTTTTGTTTTTGGCCTTCGAAATCAATTAATTGAGTGGTAAAATCAAAGTTATACTTTCCAATTTCAAACTGAGTTTGCACTGGTTCGTTTTCATTCTGCTCATTATTAGCAACTCTTTTTAACAGCGCATTAATCCGCAATAACAATTCTTCAATTCTAAATGGTTTGGTAATGTAATCATCTCCACCCAAATCATATGCAGAAGCCTTATCTTCCATCATAGATTTTGCGGTAGCAAAAATAATTGGCACTTTTTTATTAGCTTTTCTAATCTCCTTACCCAAAGTAAAACCATCCTTTTTAGGCATCATAACGTCTAAAATGCAGAGATCGAAGTTCTGTTTATTAAAAGCCTTAATGCCCTCTTCTCCATCTGTACAAAGCACAACATCAAACTTTCCTTTTAACTGCAAGTAGTCCTGCAATAACATTCCCAAATTAGGATCGTCTTCTACCAATAAAATTTTTTTCATATGCTAATTAATTGCTTAGTTAAATGGTAAAGTAACCAAAAATGTTGTTCCTTTATCTCTTTCGCTATTTACTTTAATATCCCCATCCATTTGATGAACAATATCTCGTACATAATTTAAACCTAATCCAAATCCTTTAACATCATGTAAATTACCTGTTGGTACTCTGTAAAATTGATCAAATATTCTTTTAGTTTCATCCTTAGTTATTCCTATACCTTCATCCGTAACTTCTATAAATAAATTTTTGGAGTTACTTTTAGTTGATATTGAAATTTTAGGCGCTTCTTTACTATACTTATTTGCATTGTCAATTAAATTATAAATAACATTAGATAAATGAAGTTCATCCCCTAAAACCACATCATTTGTAGCTACTAGATTTAGTTTGATTGCTGCATCTTTCTTTTTCAATTGCAAATCCATACTATCTACAACAGCCAATATTAAATCGTTTACTTTAACTGGATTATACTCTAGGTGTATTTCTTTTTTGTCTAACCTTGCAACACTTAACACTCGCTCAATATGATTCCCTAATCTCACATTCTCATCATAAATAATTCCAGCCAATCTACTAATTCTACTCTTGTCTTCTACTACCTCTGGATCTTTTAAAGCTTCACTGGCAATCATTATGGTAGCAACTGGAGTTTTAAATTCGTGTGTCATATTATTGATAAAATCATTCTTCATTTCTGCTATTTTTTTCTGACGAATAATGGCAAAAATAGTATAGGCAAAAATGAAAATTAATACCAACAGCAGTCCCACTGAAGATGCCATAGAAACGAACATATTCTCCATGATTAGATCATTTTTATCTGGAAAATACAGATAAAGCATTCCTGGGTCTCTAATAATATCTTTATTAAATAAGGTAAACTGGTAAACATTTTTAGGCAATAATTCATTATTGTTATTAGAAACATTTTGGTATAACACGGAATCTTTATTTGCCAATTTTACCCAAAATTCGTAATCAATAGTAATTCCCTTATTGAATAGTTCCTTTTTAATTAAGGTATCTAATTTATCCCGAGATGGAATTCTATCTTGCAAAGGCACATTTATGTCTGCCATTTCTTTAGCCGCAGCTTTAAAAATAGTGATGCTCTTATCGTCTAGTAAATTTACAGTATCTGCATTTAATAAGCTTAAATCTTGCTGAAATCTTCTATTGGCAATAGCTTCTTCAATTTTAAATTTTTTAGCCATTGTGCTATCTACTGTTGGTACAGAAACGCCTAACGGGATGGCATCTCTAGGATCTTGTACCAAATAACGCACACTATCTGGAATTGTAGAAGGGTTTAAATTAAAGGTTTTAGCTCTTTTGGGATCATAATTTAAAGCAGCAGTTCTGATGATATTCCCATTTTTATCCCTAATATCACTAGTTACCATAGATATTCCAGAAAGAGTTAAGTTACCCAAATTTTTAAATTCTTCTTCAGAAATTACAACAGCATCACCAAAATTCAACTTAATCAGTTTATCCTGGTAATTCAATGCATCAACAATTTGCTTATACTTTTCTTGTCTTCTTTTGTCTTGTTCTAATTTAAAACGCTCTCTTAAATCAATATATCTTTGCGCTCGCTCTAACTCGGTTTCTTTATGCTGTAACTCTAAATCAAAACTCTTTTTATTAATATTATCTGCAGCATTTTGGCGTTGAACTTTATTTACAACTGCATTTAATGCTTGATTTACATTTTGCTCGAAAAGTTTAGAGTTTAGCTTATAGGATTCCTTGATGTAATACAACTGCATTACAAAAACACCAACTAGAGCCAGTGTCATTAGTGCTGTAATTATCCAAAGACTACTTTTCTTCATTTATATACTCAAAAATAAAGCATTATTGCGGAATTAGAATGCTTTTAACAATTTTTAACACAATATAAACCAAGCAATTGAGCATAAAAAAACCATTCCGATTTATCGAAATGGTTCTGGTTATAAATTTGTTTTCTTAAAAAGACTAATTAAAATGGAAGATCGTCTTCCTCCCCTGCAGGAGTATTCAAATCTGCTGGAGCAGCATAAGCTGGAGCAGTGGTAGCAGCAGCTGTATTGGTTAATTGAGTTAATCTCCAAACTACTAAACTGTTAAAATAAGTAGTTACCCCTTCTTTATTTGTCCAAGGGCGACCACGTAAATTAAATGAAACTTCAACTTCATCACCAGCCTTTAACACATCGAATAAAGCCGTTTTATCTTGTATAGCTTCAAACTTAATGTATTCTGGATAAGTTGGGTTTTCTGCGTATTCTATAATCAAATCACGTTTTTTAAACGTTTCACTTACTTGTTGTAGTGCCCCAATCTCGTGCACCTTACCTTTAATTTCCATATCAATACTTATAATTATACTATTTCAAATCTCTAAAATTTTATTGATAATTCAATAGCAAGTTTTCCACAAAAACAATAGTTATAGATTTTAATAAAGAGAAAGTTATATTTATAGAGACGTAATGTGTTTGCTCAAATTATTTCTGTTATTTTATTGGTAACTTTGTGGCAATATGACGCAAGTTTTTCAAACTAAAAGTAAGGTAATTATTACCTGCAATAAAAGGTTATCTCCTTATTTACAAGATGAAGTTACAGCTTTAGGCTATGATATTGTAAGAGCTTTCCCAACAGGTGTTGAGTTAAATATAACCTTAACAGACTGTATAAAATTAAACTTAAATTTAAGATGTGCAAGTCAGATTTTATACTGTTTAAGTAGCTTTAAAGCCAATACACCAGATGAATTATATACTAACTTAATGGCCTTAGCTTGGGAAGATTTGATTGACTTTTCTGGCTATTTCTCCGTAACATCTAACGTAGATAACCCAACTATAACCACGCCTCTTTTTGCAAACTTAAAGGTAAAAGATGCAATTGTAGATCGTTTTAGAGAGAAAAAGAACATTAGACCAAATTCTGGATCAGATGCCAATAAAACAGTTATCCATTTATATTGGAAAGACGACGAAGCAGATATTTTTATAGACACCAGTGGCGAAACTTTAGCCAAACATGGTTACCGTAAAATACCTGGAAAAGCACCAATGTTAGAAGCTTTAGCAGCAAGTGTAATTATGGCAACTGAGTGGGATCAGAAATCTCCATTTATTAACCCAATGTGTGGCTCTGGAACTTTAGCTATTGAAGCTGCTTTATTGGCCACTAACCGCAGACCAGGTTTATTTAGAATGAACTATGGTTTTATGCATGTTTTAGGTTATGATGAAGAAGTGTTTTTTGCAGAGCGTAGAATATTAAAAGAACAAGTAATTAAAAATATTGACCTACAAATCATTGCAACAGATATTTCTGAAGATGCAATTGATATCAGTCGCAGAAATGCTCAAACAGCTGGTGTGGATACTTTGATTACTTTTGAAGTCTGCGATTTTGAAGAAACTCAAGTTCCTGAAGGCGGAAAGGGCGTTGTAGTTTTTAACCCAGAATATGGTGAGCGTTTAGGTGTTCATAGTAAACTAGAATTGACCTATAAACGCATAGGCGATTTTATGAAGAAAAATTGCAAGGGTTATTTTGGTTATATTTTTACTGGAAACCCAGATTTAGCCAAAAAAATCGGCTTAAAAGCAGACCATAGAATAGAATTTTATAATGGAAAACTGGATTGTAGATTATTAACTTACGAGTTATACGATGGCACAAGAAGAGCAGAAGAAGATAGACCAAAAGCAAAGTTAGATTAAACAA
The DNA here is from genome assembly GCA_038243335.1 of Sphingobacteriales bacterium. GTDB lineage: Bacteria > Bacteroidota > Bacteroidia > Sphingobacteriales > Sphingobacteriaceae > Pedobacter. Next base: position 11,039 of record JBBSRF010000026.1, on the reverse strand, counting down.
ATCAACCTTCCTATATCGTTAACTTTTCAACATAAGTAGATTTTTATTTTTTTTCGAGATACCTTGCAGACTTAATATTAAGGAATGCAATCTATCATCGAAAAAACAATCAACTTTGTTAAAATAACTTTAGCAAATGCAGAAACTGGTCACGATTGGTTTCACATTGAACGGGTATATAAAACCGCCCAAACTATAAATGCAGTAGAAAAAGGTAATCAATTGGTGGTTGAACTTGCAGCACTTTTACATGATATTGCTGATAGTAAATTTAACAATGGAGATGAAGAGATTGGCCCACAAAAAGCTGGCAATTTTTTAAGAAGTATTGGTGTTGCTGATGATATTATTTCTCATGTTCAAGAAATCATTAAAAATCTCTCTTATAAATCAAGTTTAGGATTAGTTACTTTTAAATCCAGAGAATTAAATGTAGTTCAAGATGCTGATAGGCTCGATGCAATTGGCGCCATTGGTATTGCTCGTGCTTTTACTTACGGTGGGTATAAAAATCGTGTGCTTTACGACCCTACAATTCCAACCAACTTACATATGAGTAAAGAGCAGTACAAAAATACCACTGCTCCTACCATCAACCATTTTTACGAAAAACTACTATTGCTTAAAGATTTAATGAAAACTGGAACAGGAAAATTGATGGCGCAACAACGCCATGATTTTATGTTAAGCTACTTAGATCAGTTTTATTCAGAATGGGAAGGCACAAAATAATTTTATCCTTAATCCAGTTTAACTAATATATTTAGTTTTATTTACTAACTTTGTTAGTAAATAAAACTACTATGTCGGAAAGATTAAGAGAAAAATTAAATATCCTTGCTGACGCAGCAAAATATGATGTTTCTTGTTCATCTAGTGGAAGTAAAAGGAAAAATGATAATAAAGGTGTTGGTAATGGGCACATGTCTGGCATTTGCCATACTTATACTGAAGATGGAAGATGTGTTTCCTTATTAAAAATTCTATTAACTAACCACTGTATTTTCGATTGTGCGTATTGCGTTTCCAGAAAAAGTAATGACATAGAAAGAGCTGCTTTTACCGTTAATGAAGTAGTAGAGTTAACGATGAACTTTTATCGTAGAAACTATATCGAAGGTCTATTTTTGAGCTCTGGAATTTTTAAAAATGCAGACTTTACCATGGAAAGGCTTTTACAAGTGGTTAAAAAACTCCGGTTAGAAGAAAAGTACAATGGCTACATCCATCTTAAAACCATTCCTGGGGCAAGCGATGAATTAATTAAAGAGGCAGGACTGTACGCAGATAGGATGAGTATTAATTTAGAAATGCCTACAGAAAGAGGATTGAAATTATTAGCACCTGAAAAAAGCCATCAGGATGTGATTAAGCCCTTAGATTTTGTACAAAAGCAAATTATACAATTTAAGGAGGAAAAAAAGATCATCAAAAGCACGCCTAAGTTCGTACCAGCCGGACAAAGTACGCAAATGGTTATTGGTGCTACACCAGAAACTGATAAGGAAATTATGCATACTGCCGCTGCTTTTTATAAAAATTTCGCCTTAAAAAGAGTGTATTACTCTGGTTATATCCCAATAAGTAACGATACAAGAATGCCTATTTTAGGCACAAAACCTCCTTTGTTAAGAGAAAATAGGCTCTATCAAACAGATTGGTTAATGCGATTTTACGGTTTTAATGTAAACGAGTTATTAAATGACGCAAACCCTAATCTTGATGTTGATATAGATCCAAAATTAAGCTGGGCACTAAGAAACCTTCATCATTTTCCAATTGATATCAATACCGCTTCTTATCAAATGATTATGCGTGTCCCAGGAATTGGAATTGGATCAGCAAATAAAATAGTACAAGCCAGAAGATTTGGCAAGCTCCACATTTACCAGCTGAAAAACATAGGAATTTCTTACAACCGTGCTAAACATTTTATTAGATGTGTTGATTCTCCTTTACAAATAAAAGATTATCAAGCCACACAAATTAAAGCCTTTATTTTAGCAGAAAGTGAAAGTAAATACATCAAAACAGATAGCAATCAGTTGATACTTTTTTAAAATATGGTTTACATTTTTGATGAAACTTTAGAGGGATTGTTGACTGCTGTTTTTGAATGGTTTGAGCGAAAACCTGGCGGAGTAATCTTAAAAACGCATAAATCATTTCAACCCTCCATTTTCGAATCATCATTAACTATTATTAATACTCGAGATAAAGCAGATCGGGTTTGGAAAGGCTTAAATCTAAAGCTAGAAAAAGATTGGATGCGAAGAGTGTATTGTACATATCTTGCAGATCACCCAGAAAATTACAATTCGTTATTTCACTTTATCTGTTACATTTTCTCGCACCCAGCAGGGGCTGAAAAAGATTATGGAAATCCATTAGTGTTAGCGGTTGCTCAAATTGCTAAAAAAGTGGAACGAGAAAAACATAGAATGGAAGCATTTATTAGGTTTCAACATACGACTGATGATATTTTCTATTGTGGAATTGATCCAGATTTTAATGTTTTGCCTTTAATTGCTAATCATTTCAAAAATAGATATGCAGATCAAAAATGGATAATTTACGACCTAAAAAGACACTATGGTTTATTTTATGATTTGTATAAAGTTGAAGAAATTAGTATAGATGCATCATTAACCAGTCTAAAACATCCTACTTCAAATATTTTAAATGAAAAAGAGGAGCTATATGTAAACCTATGGAAAGATTATTTTAAAAGTACCAATATCGAATCTAGAAAAAACACTAAACTACATGTACAACATGTACCAAAACGATATTGGAAATATTTAACAGAAAAACAAATTTCTTAAAGTAATTAAGTACTTAGCTTTTAACAATTTAAAAGTCTAAATTAGCCCCTTATGAAGTTAAGTGTACTTGTTTTTATTACGGCTTTAGCTGTTGGGCTATCAATTGGTTTGGTTAATTATCACTTTCAAGGCAGTTGGTACTATCTTTTAATTTCCTTCGGCGTTTCTTTTGTAACCAGTTTTTTGGTTTTCTACTACTTATTAGAAAAATACATTTACACTAAAATTAAATTGATTTATAAACTTATTCATAATTTAAAACTTGGGAAAGACTTAAAAGAAGCTATAGGTGAATATAAAAGTTCAGACCCTTTGAATGATGTAGAACAAGAAGTAAAAGAATGGGCAGGCGATAAAAAAAGAGAAATAGATTTATTAAAGAAACAAGAACAGTTTAGAAAAGAATTCCTCTCTAATGTGTCTCATGAATTCAAAACTCCACTTTTTGCAATACAAGGCTATATTGAGACCTTGCAAGATTGCATCACAGATGACCCAGAAATGGCGGCTAAATTTTTAAAAAAGGCAGCAAATAATGTAGAAAGATTAAGCTATTTAATTAGTGATTTAGATTCTATTTCTAAACTAGAAACTGGTGAAATGCCTATTAATTTTGAAAAATTTGATTTTGTAATCCTAGCCAAAGAGGTGATGGATAGCTTAGAGGATATGGCGTCTGCTAATCAAATCAAATTAGCCTTTAAAGAAAAATATACTGCAGCAACTATGGTTAGCGCAGACAGAGAAAAAATCCGTCAGATTATGGTTAATTTATTGCAAAACTCTATCAAATATGGCAGAGAGAACGGATCTACTGCTGTAAAAATATTTGAGTTACATGATCAATTTTTAATTGAGGTTACAGATAATGGAATTGGTATAGATCAAAAGCACTTACCAAGATTATTTGAACGCTTTTATAGAGTAGATTCTCACCGTTCTCGTCAAGAAGGAGGAACTGGACTAGGTTTAGCAATTGTAAAGCACATTTTAGAAGCCCACGAGCAAACCATCTCTGTGCGAACTACGCCTAACATAGGTACAACTTTTGCATTTACTTTGCAAAAAACTAAATAGATTTTCAAAATAGTTTCAAGAGTTAACATTAACTTAACATTCGAAACATAGCTTTGCAGTATATTTAAAAAAGCATGAATAGTATTTTTAGTTTCTTTACACCTAAAGACAAAAAATTCCAACCTTTATTTGAACAAGCGGGAAGCAATGTTTTAAAAATTGCAGAAGCCCTATTGGTTGTGGTTACTACTAACGATTTAGAAAAAAGAAAAGAGTATATTAAAGAAGTAGAACGTCTTGAACATGTTGGTGACGACATTACCCATTCAATTTTCATAGAATTAAGCAAAAACTTCATCACTCCTTTTGATAGAGAAGATATTCACACTTTAGCGAGTGCGATTGATGATATTGCTGATTACATACACGCTTCTGCGGGTAATATTGAACTTTATCAAGTAACTAACATTGGTGATGCCATGGTTAAACTTGCAGAGCTTTTAGTAGAGATGTGTATTGACTTAGAGAAAGCAATCAAAGAATTAAGAAGCTTTAAAAATATTCGCGTAATTGCTGATGCCTGCGTAAGAATTAACAGTGCAGAAAATCAAGCAGATTATGTATGTAATTTAGCTATAGCTCGTTTATTCGAGTTTGAAACCAATGCAATTGAATTGATTAAACAAAAAGAAATTTTACAAACATTAGAAATCGCAACCGACAAATGTGAAGATGCAGCAAATGTTTTAGAATCTATTTTGGTTAAAAACGCTTAAAATGAGTTTAACCCTTTTACTTGTAATTATTGGCTTAGCGCTAATATTCGATTATATTAATGGTTTTCACGATGCTGCAAATGCAATTGCAACCATTGTTGCCACTAAAGTTTTAACTCCTTTTCAAGCAGTGGTTTGGGCAGCATTTTTTAACTTCCTAGCTTATTGGGTATTTGGATTTGGTGTTGCAGATACCGTTGCAAAAACAGCCAATACCATGGATATCAACCTAGTCGTTATTTTAGCAGGTGTTATTGCTGCAATTATTTGGAATTTATTAACTTGGTGGTTCGGCATCCCTTCTAGTTCTTCTCATACTTTAATTGGTGGTTTTGCCGGCGCTGCAATTGCTCATGCTGGTACTAGTGCAGTTAACTGGTATCACGAAGGCAAAGCTGGAGAAATGCCAACGGGTGTATTAGTCATTGCAGGCTTCATTGTAATCGCTCCATTTCTTGGTGCAATTTTATCCTACTTTATATCAATCTGGCTATTACATTCATCTAAAAAAAGTATTTTACCCAAATTAGTTACCATAGCAATTATACTGATTACAGGTATTTACATCTATAATCAAATGTTATTTTATAATGAGATAGCTCATCCAAGATTTGAATCTAAATTTTTGAGTGTAATTCTTGAATCCCATAATATTAAATGGCTATTAGTAGGATTTATTGTGTATTCAATTAGCTTCTTTTGTTTAATTTTCAGCTTTCTTAATCAAACTCAAACTACCGCATGGCTAAGAAAAATGCAATTACTTTCCTCTGCAGCATTTAGTTTAGGGCACGGTGGCAATGATTCTCAAAAAGTAATGGGAATTATCGCAGCAGCAGTAGTAGTTTATATACATACAAGTGGAGTTGCAATGGAATCATTGCCAAGCTGGCTACATGTTGCACTACCTTCTAAAGATGTAAATGGTGAAGAAATTGCAGGAATTATGCCATCTTGGATTCCTCTAGCGTGTTATAGTGCAATTGCAGCTGGAACCTTAAGTGGTGGTTGGAAAATTGTAAAGACTATGGGTTCTAAAATTACAAAAGTAACTCCTTTTGAAGGTGTAACTGCAGAAACTGCGGGTGCTTTAACTTTGTATTTCACAGAACACTGGAAAGTTCCAGTAAGTACTACGCACACCATTACAGGCTCAATTATTGGATCTGGATTAACTAAAGGAGTATCTGCTGTAAAGTGGGGCGTTACTGTAAAATTAATTTGGGCATGGGTATTAACAATCCCAGTCTCAGCAGCTCTGGCTGCACTAATATATTATATCTTAAGTATGTTCATTAAATAGCACCAACCAAGATCGTATTTATTAATAGTAAACAACTATCTCGTGTATAAGAAAAGCAACATCATTATAAAATTGATGTTGCTTTTTTTGTACTAAGTATATTATTTGTTGCTAGAATTTAATATTCACAAAAACCGCTTCTGAACCATTCTGATTGTATTTCCAATCTGGTCCTTCATTTAATAATCGTATTGCTTCATCATTCTCTTCTTTAGTTAATCCACTAAGAACTTTAATCCCTTTTGGTCTGTTATTTTTTTCAATATTAAAGCTCAATTGAACTGATTTTCCCACTAGTAGTTTATTCTTAATCAATTTATTGTTCAATAAAACATATTCTTCAAATTTCTCCCATCCATTAATAGGCTCAGGACTCAAAATTCTTTCACCACTCATTCTGGCGGAAGTCTTCGAAGCCATGATTGTTTCCTCTTTAGCTTCGTTTACCACCGCAGGTACTGAAGCATCTTCAGTTACATTTCCGACAGATTTTGATTTTTGGGTGCCTGCATAAGTATTAGTTTTAGCCTCTGCTAATGCTTTATCTATTTCTACAAGTACCGTAGTTGCCGGAGTAGAACCTGTTTCCACTTTATCAGTAGCTGCAATTTCGATTTTAACATTTTTTGCCTGATTAGATTCAATTTGTCTACGGCTATTTTCTTTCATCCAGAAAAGCACACTTACCGTAATAAATAATACAGCAGCGGCAGATGCTATACTCAACCTCTGTGAAGTGATTGCCCAACGTTTAGTTTCAATTGGTTTTTGCGCTACACGGTCATGTAGTTTTTTTTGCAATGAAGATAGAGATTGGCTTCGCAAAGTAGATTGACTTAAGCCAGCTAAAGCTTCAGCAACAAAAGGATCTTCTAAAGAAAGTTTTTCCACTTGGTGCATAGCTTTATCATCAAGCTTGCCATCAAGGTAAGCTTCTAATAAATTTTGATCTAATAAGCCGTTATAGTTCACTGTTCTTTTCTATACAAATTTTTAAATTCCTTTTCCCATTTTGGATATAACTCTTCACTTTAAGCATCTCATATCCAGTAATATCTGCAACTTCCTTGTAGCATTTCTCTTGCAAATAAAATAAATCTACACTTTTTCTTTGCTCTTCATTGAGCGTCTCCATACACTTTTCCATCACAGTTAACTGAGTTTCTTTTGTGTCTTCTATATTAAGATGCACAAAACCTCCAGTTTCCACAAAATTATCTTCCAAAGTAACAGTCGGGTTTTTCGCAGATTTACGTAAAGCCATTAAACAATGATTTCTTGTTAAAACATGCAGCCAACTTTTAAAATTTTGCACTTCATGAATTTTCAGTTTAGTCACTAACTCCTCAAAAATTTGCATTACTGAATCTTTACTTAATTCTTCATCTTTAAAATAATTAAAGCAAACACCAAACACCAAATGCATATACTTATTATAAAGTTGACCCAATACTTCTAAATTGCCACTTTCTTTATAAGTAGCTATAAGCGAAGGATCGTCTCGCTCATTTATGTTAGCCGTATTTTTTATAAACTTCAATTGGATAAATTATAAATGTTGTTCAAGTATAGAAAATATTTTCCGATAAGCAATTTCACCCTACTTCTTTAATTTAATTAATAAAATAAATTATGGCTGCAGATTTGCTTAATCTTGTAATGGAAGTAGTTACTATCTATAACTGAAACAAAAATGAGAAAAATTAGTTTGTATTTTGCAGGATTGGCATTAATTTGTTTAAGTAGTTGCGATATCCAAAGCCAAAAAGCAATTGGCGGTATTTTAAAGCAAATACCAATCGGTGGCACACCAACAAATTTAGAAATCGGAATAGGGATCAAACAAGCCTTAGAGATTGGAACTTCAAAAGGTGCAGACCAGCTATCGGTTAAAGATGGTTTTTTTGGAAACTTGGCAATTAAGATTCTATTCCCCTCGGAGGCACAAAAAATGGAAAACACTTTACGAAGTTTAGGTTTAAATTCCCTTGCAAACAATGTGATCTTAAGCATTAACCGTGCAGCCGAAGACGCCGCAAAAGAAGCCAAACCAATTTTTGTAGCTGCTATTAAGCAAATGACTATTGCTGATGCGACTAATATTTTATTAGGCAATAAAAACTCTGCTACTGAATATTTTAAGCGAGTAACAACCGCACAACTGATGGGTAAATTTAGACCAGTAATTACCACCAGCTTAAATAAGGTAGGTGCCACTAGGTATTGGAGTGATGCGGCCAATGCCTACAATAAAATTCCCTTGGTTAAACCAGTAAATACAGATTTAGCTACTTATGTTGCGCAAAAAGCAATAGATGGGATGTTTGTGCAAGTTGCACAAGAAGAGTTAAAAATAAGAGATAATATTAACGCTCGTAGTACTACGCTTTTACAAAAAGTGTTTGGATATGCTGATACTAAAAAGTAATTGATATAATTTGTTAATTTGTTGATAAATATTTTGCAAAATCAAACTAAAGAATTGCTAAATTGTTCTATCAATTAGAAAACTTAACTTTAGACAAAAAAGTCCTGTGAGTGGGTGATCCATGTAGGGCAGGCACACCATAAATAACAGTAGTTAAAATAAAGGCTTCTCAAAAAACGGGAAGCCTTTATTTTTGGGTCTATTTGTAATTTTTGCTAATTTAAAGTACTTTTATACTATTATTTACAACAACAACTATTGGATTTTAACGATTTTAATTTTAACCCCGAACTTTTAGAGGGTTTATTGGCAATGGGTTTTAAAAACGCAACGCCTATACAAACACAAGCTATACCGCTAATTTTAGCCGGCAAAGATTTAATTGCTTGCGCACAAACAGGAACAGGAAAAACCGGAGCTTTCTTATTGCCTATTATGAATATGCTTACCGAAAACCACGATAGGCACAACACCACCTTAATTTTAACGCCAACAAGGGAACTTGCTCAGCAAATAGATTTACAAGTTGAAGCACTTTCGTACTTTACAAATATAAGCTCATTAACTGTTTTTGGTGGTGGCGATGGTATTGCTTACGAACAACAAAAACGTTCGATGCGTGAAGGTGTAGACATTATTATTGCAACACCAGGAAGACTAATTGCGCATCTTTCTTCTGGTCTATTAAAAATGGAGCAACTGAAATATTTGGTGTTGGATGAAGCTGATAGAATGTTAGACATGGGTTTTTATGAAGACATTATGAAAATTGTTGGCTACTTACCTAAAGTGCGACAGACAGTAATGTTTTCAGCTACAATGCCGCCAAAAATTAGAACTTTAGCCGCTACACTATTAAAAGAACCAGAAAGTATCAGTCTGGCAATTTCTAAACCTGCAGAAGGAATTAGTCAGCAGATTTATATGGTGCACGATACTCAAAAAGTGCCTCTATTAACGGAAATTTTAAAGTCTACTGCTTATAAACGAATTATTGTTTTTGCTGGCAGAAAAGAGAAAGTAAAGGAATTAGGTAAAGTTTTTAAAAAATTAGGACAAAAAGTTGCTGCTTTCCATAGTGATTTAGAGCAGAAAGAACGTGAAGCAATAATGCTTGATTTTAAAAATAGCAAATTAGACGTTTTAATAGGCACTGATGTTTTAAGTAGAGGAATAGATGTTACCGGAATTGATTTAGTCATCAATTTCGATGCGCCACAAGATCCTGAAGATTATATACATAGAATAGGTAGAACTGCTAGAGCAGAGACTAAAGGCACTGCAATTACTTTTGTAAATAACAAGGATAAACGCAAATTGGCTAATATTGAAAAACTAATTGAACGCCAAATTGAGCGCATGCCAATACCTACACATTTAGGGGAAGCGCCAGCTGATGAACCAAGTGCAGACAAACCAAATTACCCTAAGAAAAAGAAATTTTTTAAGAAAAAGCCTAAAGCTAGTATTTAGTATAAAGTAGTTAGTACTTAGGCATATTTTACAAAAACTATTAGAAAAAGATTTAAGTTATTTTCCATACTTATCTAAATACTTTATACCAACTACTAAATACTATTAAAAATGCAAAACCTACCGCCTTTAGCAGAACGGATGCGTCCTCAGAATTTAGATGAGTACATTGGGCAAAAGCATTTAGTTGGTCCTAATGCGGTTTTACGCAAAGCAATAGAAAGTGGCCAGTTGCCTTCAATGATTTTTTGGGGGCCTCCTGGAGTGGGTAAAACAACTTTAGCTAATATTATTTCATTAAGTTTAGATAGACCCTTTTTTAATTTAAGTGCTATTAATTCTGGCGTTAAAGATATTAGAGAAGTAATAGACAAGGCTGCTGCTTTAAAAGACAGTTTTTTAGGTATGCCAATCTTATTTATTGATGAGATTCATCGCTTTAGTAAATCGCAACAAGACAGCTTACTTGGTGCAGTAGAACGAGGTTTAGTTACCTTAATTGGTGCTACAACCGAAAACCCAAGTTTTGAAGTGATATCTGCATTGCTATCACGTTCCCAAGTTTATATTTTACAAAATTTAAAAGAAGAAGAATTAGTAAGCTTATTAAAAACGGCACTTGAAAAAGATATTGTTTTAAAAGAGAAAAGCATCATGATTAAAGAACATGAGGCTTTAATACGTTTATCTGGTGGCGACGCCCGAAAACTTTTAAACGTTTTAGAAATTGCTGTGAATGGAATCGGCGGCAATCAAATCGAATTAACAAATGAGAATGTCCTCTCCCATGCACAACAAAATTTAGCATTATACGACAAAGCTGGTGAGCAACATTACGATATCATCTCTGCATTTATCAAATCTATTCGTGGTAGCGACCCGAACGGAGCTGTTTATTGGTTAGCCAGAATGATAGAAGGCGGCGAAGACCCATTATTTATTGCTAGAAGATTATTAATTTTAGCTTCTGAAGATATTGGAAATGCCAATCCTAATGCGCTACTTTTAGCAAATAATTGTTTTACTGCGGTAAATGTAATTGGTTTTCCAGAATCGAGAATTATTTTGTCGCAATGTGTAACTTACTTAGCATCAAGCGTTAAAAGCAATGCCAGTTATGAAGCTATAAATAAAGCGCAAGCCTTAGTGAAACAAACTGGCAATCTACCAGTCCCGTTACATATCCGCAATGCGCCAACAAAATTAATGAAGAATAT
>JBBSRF010000025.1:0-16391 GCA_038243335.1 Sphingobacteriales bacterium | reverse complement strand
TTTAAGCAATGCAAGTTTAAAAATTTTATAATTGATGTAAGTTCGCCTATCAAAAACCAAATTTTGAATAATTTTTTTGAAAAACCTCTTGACATGAGATTGATTGGAGCGTTCAGTACACCTGTTAATAAGAAACTCTCCATTGCAGAAAATTTCGACTTGATTGTATATTTCGATAAAACTACATCCAGCAGATAATGTAATGAAACTCTTTGACGAAGCTATGCATTTTAGTAAGGTCTTTGTTAAAGCTTTTCAAAAATTTAAGCATTATAACATCTTACTCAAATAGTAGCTTAGACCTTTGTTATCTAAACCTGATTGAAACGACGTCCCCCGATTTTTCATCAGGGATATAGTGTAAAGCAGGACAGAATTCCAAAAGAACCACAAAAATTGCTTTTCAAAAAACACTATCCCTCTCCTATTTTACCTCTTCCATTTTCCCTATAAAAACCTATCTTTGCACAAAGATGAAGAACATACGTAATTTCTGCATAATTGCACATATAGACCACGGTAAAAGTACTTTAGCGGATAGGTTGTTAGAATACACTGCCACAATTTCTAAGCGTGATGCGCAAGCTCAACTGCTAGATACGATGGATTTAGAACGTGAACGTGGTATCACAATTAAAAGTCATGCGATACAAATGAACTTTGTAATCGATGATACAGAGTATAATTTTAACTTAATTGACACACCTGGTCACGTAGATTTTAGTTACGAAGTTTCTCGTTCTATCGCAGCTTGCGAAGGCGCATTGTTAATTGTAGATGCATCGCAAGGCATACAAGCACAAACCATTTCTAACCTTTATTTGGCTTTAGAACATGATTTGGAGATTATTCCTATTCTAAATAAAATGGATTTACCTGGCGCAATGCCTGAGGAAGTGAAAGACCAAATTATTGATTTAATTGGTTGTAAAAGAGAAGATATTATTCCTGCATCTGGCAAAACAGGTATGGGAATTGCCGAAATATTACAAGCTATTGTAGAACGTGTTCCTGCACCAGTTGGCGATCCAGAAGCACCATTACAAGCTTTAATTTTCGATAGTGTTTTCAACTCTTTTAGGGGAATTATAGCTTATTATAAAGTTGTAAACGGCGAAATTAAAAAAGGTGATAAAGTAAAATTTATTAATACAGGTAAAGAATATTTAGCCGATGAGGTTGGTATTTTGAAACTAGATATGTCGCCAAGAGCTTCAGTTAAAACTGGAGATGTAGGTTACATTATTTCTGGAATTAAAGAAGCTCGTGAGGTAAAAGTTGGTGATACAATTACGAACGTTGCAAGACCAGCTGCAGAAGGTATACAAGGTTTTGAAGAAGTAAAACCAATGGTATTTGCAGGTATTTATCCTGTAGATACAGATGAGTTTGAAGAATTACGTGAAGCAATGCACAAATTGCAATTGAATGATGCTTCAATTGTATTTGAACCAGAAAGTTCTGCAGCCTTAGGTTTTGGTTTCCGTTGCGGTTTCTTGGGTATGTTGCATATGGAAATTATCCAAGAACGTTTAGAGCGTGAGTTCGATATGACGGTAATTACTACTGTACCCAACGTATCTTACATTGCACATACCACAAAAGGCGATGAATTAAAAGTAAACAATCCATCAGATTTACCCGACCCAAGTAAATTAGATTCGGTTGAAGAACCATTTATTAAAGCAAATATCATTACAAAAGCTGAATTTGTTGGTCCAGTAATGTCATTGTGTATTCAGAAAAGAGGAACAATTGTTAACCAATCTTACTTAACTTCTGATAGAGTTGAGTTGATTTTTGAGATACCAATGGCTGAAATTGTATTTGATTTTTACGATAAATTGAAAACACTTTCTAAAGGATATGCTTCGTTTGATTATCATCAAATTGGCTACCGTAAATCTGATTTAGTGAGATTGGATTTATTGTTAAATGAAGAACCCGTTGATGCTTTGTCTTCATTAATTCACCGCAGTAATGCTTACGATTTTGGAAAAAAAATCTGTGATAAGTTAAGAGAATTAATCCCTCGTCAACAGTTTGAGATCAAAATACAAGCTTCTATTGGTGCTAAAGTTATTGCTAGAGAAACTTTAAGTGCTTTACGTAAAGACGTGACTGCCAAATGTTATGGTGGTGATATTTCGCGTAAACGTAAATTATTAGAAAAGCAGAAAAAAGGTAAAAAACGGATGCGCCAAGTGGGTAACGTAGAAATTCCACAGTCTGCATTTATGGCTGTTTTAAAATTAGACTAAACCTGGATTTGAGATGCTAGATATGAGATTTAAGACTATAGTAGTCACAAATACCACTCATATCTCATATCTCATATCTTATATCTCACAATATGCAATTACTAGACGGAAAATTCGCTTCAGAAAAAATAAAAACAGAAATAGCTGAAGAAGCGGCTGCATTTTTAGCACAGAGTGGAAGAAAACCTCATTTAGTAGCTATTTTAGTTGGTAACGATGGCGGTAGTGAAACTTATGTTGCTAGCAAGATGAAAAATTGCGAGAAAGTTGGTTTTAAATCTTCCTTATTTAGATACGATAATTCGGTAACAGAATCAGAGTTGTTAGCTAAAATTGAAGAAATCAACAAAGATGATGATGTTGATGGCTTAATTGTTCAATTGCCATTACCTAAACATATTGATCCAGAAAAAGTAACTGAGACTATCGATTACCGCAAAGATGTAGATGGTTTTCACCCTGTGAATTTAGGCAGGATGATGCGTAATTTACCTTGCTTTATTCCTGCTACACCTTATGGTATTTTATTAATGTTACATGCGTACAATATTAATACAACTGGAAAACATTGCGTTGTTGTAGGTAGAAGTAACATTGTAGGCAGTCCGATGAGTATTTTAATGGCTCGAAATGCTAATCCTGGTAATTGTACAGTAACTTTAACACATAGCAAAACTAAAAATTTAAAAGAAATGGTTTTGCAAGGCGATATTGTTATTGCTGCTATTGGCAAAAAGAATTTTGTAACTGCTGATATGGTTAAGGCCGGTGCAATTGTTATAGATGTTGGCATAAACAGAGAAGAAAGTGAGCTTACAAAATCTGGCTATAAACTTTATGGTGATGTAGATTTTGAGAACGTAGCTCCTAAAGCATCGTGGATTACACCCGTTCCAGGTGGTGTGGGCTTAATGACTATTGTAGGCTTATTAAAAAACACATTAGCTTCTGCTAAAGGAGAAATCTATTCTTAAGCTTAAAGAATAAGGATAAGTGATTCAAGGTAGTATTGCTTGTCTTTATTCTTTGATCATTTATCTTTACATCAAGTGTACGTATAAGTATTTTTTTATTCCACGTACTTTTTATTATCTTTGATTTATAAATTTAGAAATCATGGATGCAAAATTAACGTTAAGCTTTAACCAAGATGTAGTTGCAAAAGCCAAAAAATATGCTGCTGATAATAATATTAGCTTATCTAGATTAATTGAACATTTATTAACTCAAGTAACTTCAAAAGAGTACAAATCTTTAGAAGATTTCCCTGTAGCAGATTGGGTTAGCATGATTGCCGAAGGCGAAGTTGAATATAAAAGAACTCCAAAAAAGTCTCGTAAAACTTTAAAAGATGAATTTTTTTCATCAAAAAAATAATGGTCCGCATATTTTTAGATGCTAATGTTTTAGTTTCTGTACTTAACAAAGAGTATCCATTATTTACCTATTCTTCGAGAATTTTAAGTTTAGCTACAAACCCTCAGTTTGAAGTTTATACCTCTCCTCTTTGTTTAGCGATCGCTTTTTATTTTGCAGAGAAAAAACATAAAGCAATTTTAGCAAAGCAGAAAATTGCTTTATTATGTGAGCATATATTTATTGCCGAAAACTTAAAAGATGGTGTTATAAAGACCTTAAATAATAAAAAAATAAATGATTTTGAAGATGGATTAGAATACTATGCAGCCAGCGAAGTTAATTGCAATTGCATTGTAACTGGAGACACTGATGATTTTTATTTCTCTGAGATTGAAGTTTTAGATTGTAAACTTTTTTTTGATAAATATCTATTCAAATAAATTTGTCATTCAGAGCCTGCGAGGAATCTCAATATATAAATCCATAATGAGATTCTTCACTTCGATCAGAATGACAAAGCCTATGCAGAAAAAATCCTTTTCCATAAACTTTCTTTAAAACCAATATACAAACCATCTTCTTTCAACTCTGTTGGATAAATATCAATGTAATCACCTTGGCCTTCTGCACCACGACCAGTTTTTAAACTATATTCATACCGATGTATTGGGCATATTATATTACCTTGCTTACACCACCCACCACTTAAAATACCACCAGCATGTGGACAAGTATTTTGAATAGCATAAAACTTTTCTTCATTCTTTATTAAGCAAATTTTCTTGTTGTTGGCAACAATCATCTTTACAAAATCATCACCATATAACTCTTGTTTTGACAAAACCTTTACCCAAATCATCTTATGTGTTTTATTGAATGTGTATATTTGTGCTCTAATTTACGAAATGGCACACAATATACCAGAAGATGGCACATTACTTCCTTTAATGGAAGAGTTTTACACCATACAAGGTGAAGGCTTTAATACTGGAAAAGCAGCATACTTTATTCGTTTAGGCGGTTGCGATGTAGGCTGTCACTGGTGCGACGTAAAGGAAAGTTGGGACGCAGAACTACATCCACTTACTTTAAGTGATGATATTGTACAAAAAGCTAGTACATTTCCTGGTAAAGCTGTGGTAGTTACTGGTGGAGAACCGTTAATTTACAATTTAGATTACCTTACCAAAAAACTTCAAGAAAAAGGCATATTAACTTTTATAGAAACATCTGGCGCTTATCCACTTTCTGGAACATGGGATTGGATTTGTCTTTCTCCAAAGAAATTTAAAGCACCACGACCAGATATTACACCTTTCGCAAACGAATTAAAAGTTATCGTCTTTAACAAAAGTGACTTTGAGTGGGCAGAAAAATACGCGGAAACAGTTTCTTCTACTTGTAAACTTTATTTACAGCCAGAGTGGTCAAAATCTAAAGAAATGACTCCTTTAATTATTGATTATGTAATGGCTAACCCACGTTGGGAAATTTCTTTACAAACGCACAAATTCTTGAATATTCCTTAGTACATTTGATTAGATATTACATTATATAAAACTTTTTTTAAACAAGTTATATTAATTAAATTACAAAACACAATGGAACAAAATTTTAAAAACCACGTTAGGTTTAGTCCACTTTTTCATTTTTTTTCAATTCCAGTTAGTCTTTTTAGCATAGGGGCATCTATTTTTGCTTTTACTAAAACGCAAGATTTAACTCACGGCTTAATTATAATTGCATTCATATTAATAACATTAGCATTATTAATCAGTCGCTTATCTTCACTAACTGTTCAAAATAGAGCAATAAAAACTGAAGAAACTTTAAGATATTTCATTCTTACTAACAAAGCACTACCAAAAGAATTGCAATCAGCTCAAATTATAGCTTTACGCTTCGCATCAGATGAAGAGTTTTTAAGTTTAATTGAAAAAGCTGTAACTGAAAATTTATCTTCAAAAGAAATTAAAATGGATATAAAAAATTGGCGAGGAGATTACAATAGGGTTTAAAGTCTATTGTAATAATCTACCTAAATAAACAATTCTAAGAAAATTAAATTATTGCTTGTCTAATTCTAACTAACTTAACTAGTAATTCTTCTAAATTATTTAAATTCAACATATTCGCACCATCAGATTTTGCATTTGCAGGATCTGGATGAGTTTCTATAAACAAACCATCAGCCCCAACTGCAATAGCCGCTTTTGCAATTGTAGTTATTAACTCTGGTTTACCGCCAGTAACACCACTATTTTGATTTGGTTGCTGTAAAGAGTGCGTACAATCCATTACAACTGGGACTCCAAAACTTTGCATTTCCGGTAATCCACGATAGTCAACAATTAAATCCTGGTAACCAAAAGTATTGCCTCTATCTGTAAGTATTACTCTTTTATTTCCAGCTTCAATAACTTTATCCACCGCAAATTTCATAGAACCTGCCGACAAAAATTGACCCTTTTTAACGTTTACTACTTTACCAGTTTCTGCAGCTGCAATTAATAAATCTGTTTGTCTACATAAAAATGCAGGGATTTGCAACACATCAACGTAGGCAGCGGCCATTGCAGCCTCTTTACTTTCGTGAATATCCGTTACGGTTGGCACATCAAAAGTTTTACCTACTTTTTCTAAAATCTTCAATGCCTTTTCATCACCAATACCAGTAAATGAACTTCCTTTACTTCGATTTGCTTTTCGGTAAGAACCTTTAAAGATAAAAGGTATGTTCAGTTTATCTGTTAAGGTAACAATTTTTTCAGCTATGCTCAAAGCCAAGTCTTCATTTTCAATAGCACATGGGCCAGCCATCAAGAAAAAATTATTAGAATCTGTATGTTTTAATTTATCAATCGAAAAGTTAATCATGCTAATATATTATTTACAAATAAGGGCATTTAGATTTTTTAGTTGCCAAATTCGGACATGAATTTAATGCGCATTAGCTGTATCTCTTCCCGTGTATAATCACTTTCACCTAAGTCTTTCAACGCTTCATCAATAGAATCATTCTCTGCTAATTTAAAATAATCGAAAACCTCCTCTTGTCTATCTTCATCTATTACTTCATCGACAAAATAACCCAAATTTAATTTAGTTCCTGAGTTTACTATTGCTTCAACCTCTTTTAATATATCGAAATAAGTAATACCTTTTGAACGAGCAATATCTTCTAAACCAATTTGACGATCAATATTCTGAATAATAGAAACTTTTAAAGCAGATTTATTAGCTTGAGTTTTAATTACTAAATCAATTGGACGTTCTATGTCATTATCTTCAACATATTTTCTTATCAGTTCGATAAAGTTACTACCAAATTTAAGTGCCTTACCATGCCCAACTCCAGAAATCTGTTTTAATTCATCAATAGATATTGGGTAGTGCGTACACATTTCCTCTAGAGAAGGTTCTTGAAAAACTACAAATGGTGGAACATTTTTTTGTTTAGCTATTTTTTTTGTTAAATCTTTTAGTAAAGCTAATAGTTGTGTATCTAAAGCACCAGTTCCATGTTTTACATCATCTTCATTATCATCTGCAGCGCTATCAATCAATTCATTTAAAATGAATTTTAAGCTATACGGATTTTCAATAAAATCTAAACCAATTTTAGTTAAATGTAATAAACCATAATTGTCAATATCTTTTGCAACAAAATTATTTAATACAGCTTGTCTAATTAAAGATTTCCAATGAATTTCTCCATCTTGTTTACCTAGGCCATATTCAGGCAATTTACTTTGTTCATAAGCAATAGTTTGAGCAGTTTCACTTCCCATAAAAATGTTAAGTAAATGCGTGTCATCAAATTTTTCGCCAGTAGATTTAACTAATTTTAAGAACATTAATAAGTTTTCTTCAGCTTCAAACTGTTGTTTTGGTTTTTTGCAATTATCGCACATACCATTACAACCAGTTTCATTAAAATTCTCTCCAAAATAATGTAAAATCTGTTTTCTTCTGCAAACCCCAGATTCTGAATAATCGATTACTTCTTTAAGAATTTGTGTACCTATTTCTCTTTCAGAAACAGGTTTATCCTTCATAAATTTAGCTAATTTGTCTACGTCTTTTTGTGCATAAAATGAAATACAAATACCTTCCCCACCATCACGTCCAGCCCTACCAGTCTCTTGGTAGTAGCCTTCCATACTTTTAGGGATATCATGGTGTATTACAAAACGAACGTCTGGTTTATCTATCCCCATACCAAATGCAATTGTAGCAACAATTACTTCAGCATCTTCCATTAAAAATTTATCTTGTGTATCAGCTCTTACTTTAGGTTCTAAACCTGCATGATAAGGTAATGCTTTGATTCCGTTAAGATTAAGCGCTTCGGCTACTTCCTCTACTTTTTTACGACTTAAGCAATAAATAATACCAGATTTACCAGTATTATATTTTATATACCTAATAATTTCTTTAATAACATCACGCTTTGGACGTATTTCATAAAATAAATTTGGTCTATTAAATGATGATTTAAATAGAGTTGCATCGGTCATTTGCAAGTTTTTAACAATATCTTGCTGTACTTTTGGTGTAGCGGTAGCTGTTAAAGCGATTATAGGAATGTGCTCGCCTAAACCTGTTATTACTTGTCTAATTTTACGATATTCTGGTCTGAAATCGTGACCCCACTCAGAAATACAATGCGCTTCATCAACAGCAACAAAAGATATTTTAAGTAGTTTCAAGAATTCGATATTCTCCTGCTTTGCTAAAGACTCTGGTGCAACATATAGTAATTTAGTTTGTCCATCAAGCAAATCAGATTTAACTTGAGTAATTTCTGTTTTATTTAATGATGAGTTCATGAAATGAGCAATACTATCACTCCCTCCAAAAGCTCTCAATTGATCAACTTGATTTTTCATCAAAGCAATTAACGGCGAAATTACTATCGCTGTTCCTTCACTCATCAAGGCAGGTAATTGGTAGCAAATTGATTTACCACCGCCCGTAGGCATAATTACAAACGTATTATTTCTTTCTAAAATATTGGTAATTATTGCCTCTTGGTCTCCCTTAAAATTGTCGAAACCGAAAAAAGTTTGCAAATTATCAAACAACGACTTTTTAACGTCCATTTTTTGTATAAAATATTCTGTGCTATTATTGTTCAAAATAACATAATTTTGCAGTAATTAAAGCATCAATATAATAATAAATTCTCTTTGAAAAGTAAAAAATCAATAATCGAAACCGCTGTTTCTACCTTGAAGTTAGAATCAGATGCTATTTTAAACCTTTTACAGCATCTTAACGATGATTTTGTAAAGATAGTGCATGCCATTTTAGCTAGCAATGGGCGTGTAATTGTTACAGGAATTGGCAAAAGTGCAATTATTGCGCAAAAAATTGTTGCAACTTTTAACTCTACAGGTACGCCTGCAATTTTTATGCATGCTGCTGATGCTGTACATGGAGATTTAGGTATGATTCAAAAAGATGATATTGTTATCTGTATATCAAAAAGTGGAAATACACCCGAAATTAAACTGCTTGCGCCATTATTGAAACATGCTGGTAATTTATTAATTGGAATGATTGGTGCTTTAGATTCTGATTTAGCGAAACAAGCGGATTTTATTTTAAATACCACAGTAGAAAAAGAAGCATGTCCACACAATCTAGCTCCCACAACAAGCACAACTGCTCAATTGGCTCTGGGTGATGCATTAGCAATCTGTTTATTAGAGGAAAGAGACTTTAATTCATCAGATTTTGCACGTTTTCATCCAGGTGGTTCACTTGGAAAAAGATTATATCTAAAAGCTGGAGATATTGCTGCCAAAAATGATAAACCGAGTATTGAACCCAATGCTTCTGTTAAAGATGTTATTATAGAGATTAGTAAAAACCGATTAGGTGCTGTTGTTGTAATGGAAAATGACCATATTCTTGGAATAATAACTGATGGAGATATTAGAAGAATGCTTGAACAGCATACGAATATAGAAAATATTAAGGCTGCTGATTTAATGAATATCAATCCAAAACGCATTGATAAAGACGAATTGGCTTTATTAGCTTTAGATGTGATTAAGCAAAATAACATTACCCAACTTCTTGTTACAAATGGAAATAATTATTATGGATTAATACATATGCATGACCTATTACAAGAGGGTATTATATAATTAAGTTTATATTTGTGATAAATGAATAAGAATAATTACGCACTAATTATGGCGGGCGGCGTTGGTAGTCGATTTTGGCCAGTAAGCAGAACAGAATTTCCAAAACAATTTATTGATTTTTTTGGTGTAGGTAAAACTCTTATTCAAAGTACCTATGATAGGTTTTTACAAATCTGTCCACCTGAAAATATATTCATTGTTACCAATGAAATTTATATAGATATTGTTAAGGAACAATTACCAAATATAGATCAAAACCAAATTCTAGCAGAACCTATTATGCGTAATACTGCACCCTGTATTGCTTATGGTTCAATGAAAATCGCAGAACTTGATCCAAATGCTGTAATTGTTGTAGCTCCATCCGACCATACAATAACAAATCAGAATGAATTTGTTAAAGCTATAGAAAAATCTATAGAAGCAGCATCAACTAATGATTGTTTAATTACCTTAGGTATAAAACCTAATAGACCTGATACGGGCTATGGATATATTCAATATAATGAAGACCTATTACCAACAGATAGTGAAATACATCAAGTAAAAACTTTTACTGAAAAACCTAATTTAGAACTTGCACAATCGTTTTTACAGAGTGGTGATTTTTTATGGAATGCTGGAATTTTTATATGGTCTGCAAAGTCAATTAATAAGGCCTTTGAAAAGCATTTGCCAGAAATGTTTGAAATATTTACTCAAGGAAGTGCTTTTTATAACACGATTAATGAAGCAAAATTTATTGCGAATGCTTATTTACAATGTACCAATATATCTATAGACTTTGGTATTATGGAAAAAGCAGACAATGTATATGTTTTACCTGCAGATTTTGGATGGTCGGATTTAGGCACTTGGGCTTCAATATATGATATGGCAGAAAAGGATTATGTAGGTAATGCAGTTATTCCTTCAGAACAAGTGATGATGTTCGATTCTTCCAATTGTATGGTAAATGTACCTTCTAAAAAGTTAGTTATTTTACAAAGCATGCATAATTATATTGTTGTAGAATCAAATGATACCTTACTAATTTGCCCACGTACGGAAGAACAAAATGTAAAAAATATTGTAGCAGACGTTAAGGCAAAGTTTGGAAATAAATTTATATAGTTCTTTGTCTTACAGCCTCATACAGTATAACAGCTGCAGCAACAGATACGTTAAGTGACTCTATTTTGCCACCCATTGGTATTTTTGCCAAATGGTTGGCAACTCTTAATAAATCATTAGAAATACCCTCATCTTCAGAACCCATAACAATTGCTGTTGGCATTGTATAATCTGGCACATAAATTGTCTCGTTTGTTTTTTCTGTACAAGCAACAATTTGCAAACCACTATCTTGTAAAAACAAACAAATCTTACGTAAATTATCATGTCTGCAAATTGGAATACTAAACAAGGCACCGGCTGAAGTTTTAATGGCATCAGCATTTATTTGGGCGGCATTTTTAAGTGGGACAATGATAGCATGAACACCAACACATGCAGCAGTACGTGCAATTGCGCCCATATTCCTAACATCTGTAACGCTATCTAATACAAGTATCAATGGCGTTTCGCCTTTTTCAAATACAGCAGGAATAATATCTTCAATATTTTGATAAGTAATAGGAGAAATTACAGCAATTACCCCTTGATGATTTTTTTGAGACATTCTGTTCAATTTCTCAATAGGGACAGAACTTAATGGAATTAAAGTGCCATGTAATAACGTTTTAAGCTCTGTAAATAATTCACCCGCTAAACCACGTTGTAAATAAATAGTCTCAATATCTCTTCCAGCTTTTATCGCTTCAATTACTGCTCTTATTCCAAAAACAAATTCATTGTTTTCTTTTACACGTTGTGGTCTTCTAAAATTATCCATAATTTCTATCTGCTGCAAAAGTAATTTAAATTAATATCTATGGCGAATTGTTTATCTTCTTATTAACATTTAATTGTGTAGAAATAATAAAAAGATGTTAAAAGATCAAAAAAATACAAGTTCTTAATTAACAGGTTGTTCAAAAAGAATTAAAAATTGGATGCTTCTTTTAGCTATTTTTGAAATTATGATTACCGATAACGAACAACAAGGAAAAGGGAATTTTTCAACTTCAGCTAGAAAAGCTAGGCTATCAACAACTATGAATACGATGGGAAAAGTACCACCGCAGGCTATAGATTTGGAAGAAGCTGTTTTAGGTGCATTGATGTTAGAAAAAGATGCTTTATCTACTGTTATTGATATTTTAAAACCAGAAGTCTTTTACCAAGAGGCGCACAAAAAAATATTTGAAGCTATTCAACAATTGTTTCAAAAATCTAAACCAGTTGATATTTTAACAGTTACTGCAGAGATGCGTCAACAAGGCACATTAGAAATAGTTGGTGGTGCGTATTATATTACCAGTTTAACTAATCGTGTTGCTTCTGCCGCAAATATAGAGTACCACGCACGTATTATTTCTCAAAAATATATTCAACGTGAATTAATCAGAATTTCTACTGAAATAATTACAAATGCGTATGAAGACACTACAGATATATTTGATCTCTTAGATCATGCAGAAAAGAATTTATTTGATATTGCCCAAAATAATTTACGTAGAGATACGCAAAAAATGGACGAGATAATTAAGCAATCTTTAGCTACACTAGAGGAATTAAGAACTAAAACTGATGGATTAACTGGTGTTCCTTCTGGTTTTACAGATTTAGATAGAATTACTGGTGGCTGGCAGAAATCTGATTTGGTAATTATTGCTGCAAGACCTGCAATGGGTAAAACAGCATTTGTACTAACATGTGCTCGTAATGCTGCTGTAGATTTTAAAAAACCAGTCGTAGTTTTTTCACTAGAAATGTCTTCTGTTCAGTTAGTTAATCGTTTAATATCTGGAGAAACTGAAATTGAGCAAGAAAAAATTAGAAAAGGGAACTTAGCCGAATGGGAATGGCAACAATTACACAGTAAAATCGGAACTTTAACAGAAGCTCCACTCCTAATTGATGATACACCCGCACTAAATATTTTTGAGTTTAGAGCTAAATGCCGCCGTTTAAAATCTCAATACGATATACAAATGGTTATTGTAGATTATTTACAGTTAATGCATGGTAAAGGTGAAGGACAAAGTGGTGGTGGTAACCGTGAACAAGAAATTGGTAGTATATCTAGAGCGCTTAAATCTGTTGCAAAAGAATTAGAAGTACCTGTATTAGCACTTTCACAATTAAGTCGTGCGGTAGAAAACAGACCTGGACAGAATGGTAAAAGACCATTATTATCAGACTTGCGTGAATCTGGTTCAATTGAGCAAGATGCGGATATGGTTTTATTCTTATATAGACCAGAGTATTATGGTATTACAGAAGACGAAAATGGTCGCTCACAAGCTGGAATTGGCGAAGTAATTATTGCAAAACATAGAAATGGTGAAACAGGAATTGTTCCGTTACGCTTTATTGGTAAGTATGTAAAGTTTGTAGATTTAGAAGATAATTTTATGCCGCAAAATAGTTTCTCTTCCGAAAGTCAAATGATGCCTTCTACTAAGTTTGATAAACAAGCTGGTAATGTAATTATAAAACCATCTAAAATGGACGATTATAATGATGAAGAAGCTCCTTTTTAAACCAATTTAAATTAAGTAACCTAAAACTATGCCTGCCAAAATTATAAATGGTGGGCTAATCTTAGTAAAATTCAATATTAAAAACGTTGCTATAATTAAAGAGATCGGCAGTATCTCAAAGCCAACAGGCTTTACTAATAAAATAAATGCGGCAATAATAAAGCCTACACTAACTGCATTTATACCAGATAAAGATTTTTTAATTCTTGTAATTTTTTTTAAATCATTCCAAAAGGGAACAATAAATAAGACTAAAATAAGTCCTGGCAAGTTAATTCCTAAAACTGCCAAAAATCCGCCAAAAACTTGCCCGCCAATACCATAACCACCTTGTTTCATACTTAAAGCCCCTAAGTAGCCTGTAAAGGAAAAAGTTGGGCCTGGCAAAATCTGTTGAAATGCAAAACCAGAAATAAAGTCTGATTGCAAAAGATAATGTTTCATTTCTACAAATTCTGTAAACATTAATGGTACAAGCACCTGTCCACCACCAAAAACAAAAATACCGTTACGATAAAAATTTTCAAAAAGTCTAATGGGTAAACTAAAAGGTGATGTTCGGTTAATAATTGCACCTAACATAGCCATTAAAAGCAATAGTCCAATAAAATAAGATAATTTTCTTGGGTTTATATTAGCAAATAAGCGAACTCTAATCTCTGATTCTTCTGTTGGCGTTCCTATTGCAGAAGATATCATTCCTCCAATTAAAATAGCCAAAGGAAAGACATAAGCATTTTTTAAAACCAAAGTTGCAACTACTGCACCTAATGCTAAAAGAACTAAAATCTCAGATTTTAATACTTTTTTGCCTAAATTGAAGGCGCCATAAGCAACTATTCCTAATGCAATAGGATGAATATATTCTAAAATCTCTATAAACTTCTGTTTCTGATCTAATAATGCATAGCTTATTGCAGCTAACGTCATAATTGCAGCAGAAGGTAAAATCCAGATTATAAAAGTAATAATAGCTAATTTTAAACCACCAACTTTATACCCGATACCAACTATAGTTTGTGTAGATGCCGGACCTGGCAAAACTTGAGCTAATGCATTTAGTTCTAGTAAATCCTCTTCTGTAACAAACTGATTTTTTTTAACAAAATATCTTAATAAAAGTGCAATATGTGCCTGTGCACCACCAAATGCAGTAAATGTAAAAAATATTACATTTTTAATAAATAAAAG
Source organism: Sphingobacteriales bacterium (assembly GCA_038243335.1). Classification (GTDB taxonomy): domain Bacteria; phylum Bacteroidota; class Bacteroidia; order Sphingobacteriales; family Sphingobacteriaceae; genus Pedobacter. Next base: position 1,796 of record JBBSRF010000025.1, on the reverse strand, counting down.
ATGGCGTTTATTCATTCAACACTAGATTTAATTGTCATTTTAATCGTCTTCATAATCTAAACCAGCTGCCGTATTATAAGCACCTTGAAGCTCAGAAAGTGCGTGCATATCTCTTTTGGATCGTGCAATTAACATTCCTTTTTGGTAAACATCAATTGCTTTATCTTTTTCACCCTGTTTTTCATACAATTTACCTAAATGATAATAAGTACCTACATAATTAGGATGATCATTCAATAACCTTAAATAAAAATTAAATGCTTTTTCAATGTCATTTAATGAATTATATTCAGTTGCTAAAGCGTATAAAATAAAGCTATCATTAGGATCGTTCTCAAAAAACTCCAATAACTTAGCTAATCGTGTATTTTGCATTTTAAATCCCTGCTTTTTTAATTAGATTTGCACTAAGACAATTTAAGGAAATCATCATTCTCTTTTATGTTTGCTGATACCTGTTTCATTACCATTAATCAAATATATAAATATGAAAATATTAGTTTGTATTAGTAACGTGCCAGACACGACGACAAAAATAACCTTTACTAGCGATAATACACAATTCAATTCTGCAGGAGTACAATATATCGTAAACCCTTATGATGAAATTGCTTTATCTAAGGCAATTGAACTATGTGAAGGCGGAAAAGGAAGCATTACTGTTATCAACGTTGGTGAAGCTGCAACTGAGCCAACCATTAGAAAAGCATTAGCGATTGGTGCTGATGACGCTATAAGGGTTGATGCATTTCCTAGAGATGCTTATTTTACGGCTTTTCAGATTTCAGAATATGCAAAGGATAATAACTTCGACATGATTTTATGTGGCCGTGAATCTATTGATTACAATGGTTCTCAAGTTGCAGCAATGATTGGTGAATTTTTAGACATACCATCAATTTCTATCATAAAAAAATTAGATTATGATGGAACTACAGCCACAATTGAACGTGAAATTGAAGGTGGAAAAGAAGTTGTTTCTGTTACTGGAAAGTTTGTTGCTAGTTGTGCAGAAGGAACCGCAGAAGCAAAAATACCAAATATGCGAGGTATCATGTCTGCAAGAACTAAACCTTTAACTGTAATAGAAGCAACTCCAGTAGATGAGCTAGCTAAAATTACAAAATTTGAAACTCCTGCTCCGCGTGGTACCGTTAAATTAATCCCATCAGAAAATGCTGAAGAATTAATTGGTTTATTACATAGCGAAGCTAAGGTTATATAAAATGAGTTGGCAATTTGGAGTTTTTATTTTCCAATTGTCGAATATTACAGCGATAATTAATAAAATTAATTTCATTATTAAACAAAAATCTCCAATACGAGATTTAGAGGTAAATATATGTCAGTATTAGTATATGTAGAACAAGCCGAAGGTAAATTTAAGAAATCTGTTTTTGAAGCAGTTTCTTATGCAAAAGCTATCGCGGATCATCAAAATACAAACCTAACTGCAATTTCGATTGGTAATGTTGCAGAGGATGATTTAAAAGAATTGGGAAAATATGGTGCAGTTAAAGTTTTAAATGTAGCTGTGGACCAATTGAAGAACTTTGTAAATCAAGCATATGCATCAGTAATTGCTGAAGTTGCAAAAAAAGAAAGTGCAAACCTAGTTATACTTTCTAACTCATTTACAGGCAAAGGTTTAGCGCCACGAATTGCTGTAAAACTTAAAGCAGGTTTAGTTGACGGTGCAGTAGAAATGCCAAACTTTGATGGTGGATTTTCTGTTAAAAAAACAGCTTTTTCGGGTAAAGCTTTTGCGATTACAACATTAACATCAGAAAATAAAG
>JBBSRF010000024.1:0-16548 GCA_038243335.1 Sphingobacteriales bacterium | reverse complement strand
CCGTAAAATGACAAGCTTTTACTAATTGTTGAATTGCTTTTCTATCGTTATTAAACAAATCAATAATCCGTACCCAATTACTTGGGGCACCAACATCCATTGCATTCGCATAAGTTTGTACAGAAGGTCTAGTTTGATAAATTCCAGTTTCTAAAAACCTAGGAACGGTATCATTTACATTTGTTGCTGCAATAAATTGATGTACTGGCAAGCCCATTTTATAAGCTAATAATCCAGCACCTATATTGCCGAAATTTCCACTAGGAACAGAGAAAACAAAGTCTTTAAAACCTTGTCTTTTTAATTGCGCATAAGCATTAAAATAATAAAAAGTTTGAGGGATTAAACGAGCAATATTAATTGAATTTGCTGAAGTTAGTCTTAATCTAGCACTCAATTCCTTATCTGCAAACGCTTGTTTAACTAAAGATTGGCAATCATCAAATGTACCATCAACTGCAATAGCTCTAATGTTTTTACCATTTGTGGTCAATTGTAATCGTTGTACTTCACTCACTTTACCTTTTGGAAACAGTATAGTAACTCTAGTATTTGGCACACCTAAAAAACCTAAAGCAACAGCACCACCAGTATCACCAGAAGTAGCTACTAAAACATCTAACAGCTGTTCGTTATCTTTCAAAAAATAAGCCATAACACGACTCATAAATCTAGCCCCAAAATCTTTAAATGCTAAAGATGGGCCATGAAACAGTTCTAATACAAATGTTTGTTCATCCAATTTCACAACTGGTGCAGCAAAGTTTACTGCATCATCTACTAAAGTTTTTAAATCAGCTGCTGGTATTTGATCTTTCAACAAAGTTGAAGCAATTTTATTCGCAATTTCTTGTAGAGAGAAATTTTCAATATTTGCTATAAAAGCTCCATTCAATTGAGGAATTTCAGAGGGCATGTATAATCCTTGATCTTGAGGCATGCTATTAAAAACTGCCTCTTGAAAGGAAACACGTAAATCTTTATTATTGGTACTGTATAATTTCATCTTTCTAATGGAAAATGGAAGATGTAAAATGGAAGATGTTCGTTAAGTTACATTTTCCACCTACTATCTTACCTGTTACATAATTCTCGGTCCATCGGCATTAACCGAAGAAACGTAGGCATTACTATTAATATTTAATTTGGTTAAATGTTTTTGCTGGGCGTCCGTAATTTTTCTAGCAGTATCTGCGTCTTTTACTAAAGCAAATACTGATGGACCTGAACCAGAAATACCAAAACCAACTGCTCCAGTTTTCATTGCTATCTCTCTTAATATTTCAAAATCTGGGATTAAGATAGAACGAACTGGTTCAATCAAAACATCTTGCATGCATCTCCCTACTAAATCGATATCGTTTAAAAATAAACCACTTACTAGCCCAGCAATATTTCCCCATTGGGTAACTGCGTCTTTTAACAATACTTTAGACGGCATCATCTGCCTAGCATCTTTAGTTGGTACATTTACATGGGGATAAACTACAGCAGTAAATAAATTTTCTGGTGTGGGTAAGGCAATTAAATCTAATGGTTCATAACTTCGAACCAACACAAAACCACCCATTAAAGCTGGCGCCACATTATCTGCATGTCCAAATCCACAAGCTAATTCTTCCCCTTTCATAGCAAATGGAACCAATTCTTTTGCAGTTAATAAATTACCCATTAACTGATTAATGGCATATAAACCAGCAACTGTGCTTGCAGAACTTGAGCCTAAACCACTACCGATTGGCATTTTTTTGTATAATTCTATTTCTACGCCAACATCTAATCTATTCAAATGATTTAAATAATGCTGAACACTTGCACTTACTGTATTTTTTTTAGAATCAAGAGGTAATTTACCATCATCTCCATTAATTTTTAACAAACGAACACCAGGTTGATCTACCAATCGCATCACTACTTCATCTCCAGGTTCATTAACAGCAAAGCCTAGCACATCAAAACCACATACTACATTGGCAACTGTAGCAGGGGCAAAAACTTTAATTTCTTTCATAATTGGAGTAAAGATTAAGGAGCAAGGGTTAATGATCTATTTCCAAAAAATTTCATATTATTATCGTTAATTTTTAATTTAATTTCTCTCACTTGCAACATTTATAATATCAGCGAAAACTCCTGCAGCAGTAACTTCTGCTCCAGCTCCGGGACCCTTAACTACCAATGGTCGATTGTTGTATCTATCGGTTGTAAAGGATATAATATTATCACTACCAGAAAGCATATAAAAAGGGTGGCTATCATCAACCATTTGCAAACTAATTTTCACTTTTCCATTTGATAGTTTACCGATGTAACGCAATACCTTTCCATCATTATCTGCTTTATTTTTTAACTGTTCGAAATATGCTGAATTGGCTTTAAGTTCTGTATAAAAATCTTCCACAGATGCTGCATTTAAACATGCTTCTGGCAAAATATTATCAATTTCTACATCTTCTGATTCTAGCGCATAACCTGCGTCTCGGGCTAAAATTAACATTTTCCGCATAAAATCTTTCCCATTTAAATCATCACGTGGATCTGGTTCGGTATAACCTAAATTTTGAGCTTCTCTTACAGTTTCATAAAACCCTGCGTCTCCCCTAAAATTATTAAAAATATAAGAAATAGTCCCTGATAAAATCGCTTCGATTTTAGCAACTTTATCTCCACTTATCATTAAATCTTTCAGCGTGCGAATAATTGGTAAACCTGCTCCAACATTGGTTTCATAATAAAAATCAACTCCAAATTTAAGAGCGGTATTTTTAAAATTTTCATACTGAGCAAAGCTTGCAGAATTACCAATTTTATTGCAGGTAACTACTGAAATATTTGCTTCAAAAACCGATTGATAAAAAGGTATTGGAGCGGCACTAGCAGTATTATCGACAAAAACACAGTTTGGTAAGTTTAAAGCTTTCATTTGCTCCACAAATTCTATTAAGTTAGCCTGTTCACCCTTCTCATTTAAAATTTCTTCCCAATCAATTAAATCAATTTCTAAAGGAGAAACTAACATTCTCCTTGTGTTACAAATACCCATAACCTTAACTTGTAAATCATTATTTTTAGCTAGAAATGGCTTTTGAACCTGTAATTGTTTAAATAAGGTTTTTCCTATATTTCCTGTTCCTACACAAAAAACGTATAACGTTTTATTCAAATCGGTATAAAAAGCATCATGTACCGCGTTTACCGCTTTAGATAAATCAGCCTTTTCTAAAATAACTGAGATATTATATTCTGATGAACCTTGTGCAATAGCCCGAACATTAACTCCATTTCTACCTAATGCGTTAAATAATTTACCGGAAATCCCTGGTGTACGTTTCATGTTTTCACCCACAATTGCTAAAACTGACAAACCATTTTCAACCTCTGGATGATCTAACTTTTCTGCTTGTAATTCTAAATCAAATTCTTTTGAAATAAGATTAATTGACTTAATCGCATCTTCAGGATCTACAGCAAAAGTAATACTATGCTCCGATGAAGATTGAGTAATTAACATCACGTTAATTTGCTCGCGAGAAAGTAAAGAGAATAACTTACCGCTAAAACCAGCTTTTCCAACCATTCCACTTCCTGCTAAATTGATAATGCTGATGTCATTGATAGATGAAATACCTTTAACGGGCAATGCTGATTGTTTTGCTCCATGTCTGATGTAAGTTCCCTCAAATTCTGGATTAAAAGTATTTTTAATAACAATAGGTATTTTCTTTAAAAAAGCTGGTATCATTGTAGGCGGATAAATAACTTTAGCGCCAAAATAAGATAACTCCATCGCCTCAATATAACTTAACTCTGGTAAGGAGAACGCCTTTTTAACCATCCTGGGATCTGCAGTCATCATCCCATTTACATCAGTCCAAATTTGGATCTCTGAAGCGTTCAATGCAGAGCCCAGAATTGCAGCTGTATAATCACTCCCGCCTCTGCCTAAAGTAGTCACTCTATTTTCATCATTACTTGCTATAAATCCAGTAACAAAAATTATTTTATCAGCATTTGCAGCATAGCAATCTTTAATTAAAAAATCCGTTAACTCAATATTAATTTTTGCTTGACCGAAATTACTATCTGTTTTTATGAGTTGAACTGCATCTATAAAAACTGCATCTGGAATTTGTTGTTTGGCAATTTGACTAACCATAAAAGTACAGCAGCGCTCACCATAACTCAATATTAAATCTTTTGATTGTAAGCTTAATTCTTTTAAGTTATAAATTGCTTGCAAAAGCTCATCAAGTTCATTAAAATAAATCTTTAGTTTAGTTAACACTGGATTTTGTGATGAGGCAGGCAATAATTCTCTGATTACCTCGAAATGGCGTTTCTCTATCGATTTTAATTCTTCTCTATAGTCTTGACCTAAAGCTGCTTTTTCTGCCATGCTAGTTAACAGATTGGTCACACCGCTCATAGCAGACAACACAATAATAGGTTTTTCATCCTGATTACTTTCATTCTCCAGAATTTGCAACAATGCGCTGATGCTTTGTGTTGAACCTACAGACGTTCCTCCAAATTTTAAAATATTCATAAATAAGAGTTAAAAAAAAAGCGCTCCCGATATTCTCGGGAGCGCTTTGTATATGTTAAATTTAAAATTAAACCATTAGCAATTCCCAACCAGACATTGGTCCGTTGTTGAAATTGTAATCGTAATAATTGTGTTGTTAAAAATCATTTTTTATTGATGTATTTTCTACACCGCTAAGTAGATGATTATTTTTTACAATGTCAAGTAATATTTATTTTTTTGTGAAATGAGAAAATATACTGCCTTAATCATACGCGTAATTGTATAATCTCTAAAAAATGATATTTCGATACCCTCAACATTTTATTTACATTTGTTGTAAGAATATGCAAGGATTAGTTATTAAATCTACAGGAAGCTGGTACCAAGTTTATGCCGAAGATGGCAAAAATTATGATTGCCGTATTAAAGGAAAGTTTAGGATTCAGGGGATAAAAACCACTAATCCTGTAGCTGTCGGAGATAAAGTAGGTTTTGAATTAGAGCCAAATGCAGCAACTGGTGTAATTGACAAGTTGCATGATAGGAAAAATTACATTATACGCAAATCAATTAATTTAAGTAAACAGGCCCAAATAATTGCTGCCAATTTAGACCAAGCATTTCTAATAGTTACTTTAGCATCACCCAGAACCTCTTTAGGTTTTATAGATCGTTTTTTAGTTACTTCAGAAGCTTATCGTATCCCTACTTGCTTAATTTTCAATAAACTTGACTTATTTAGTGCACAAGGTTTAGAAATCTTAGCTGAATACAAAGCAATTTATGAGAAAATCGGTTATCCATGTTATGAAGTTTCTGCAATTAAAGGCACGAACTTAGATCAAATTATTGATCTGTTAAAAGATAAAACTACACTATTTTCTGGTCACTCTGGAGTAGGAAAATCTAGCTTAATTAATGCTTTATTACCTGGCTTTGAGATTAAAACTGGTGAAATTTCTGAATCTAGCGATAAAGGACAGCATACGACCACCTTTGCAGAAATGCATACTTTACCATTTGGCGGTTATTTAATTGATAGCCCGGGAATTAGGGAGTTGGGTGTTTTTGATATTAAACCAGAAGAATTGAGCCACTACTTTGTAGAGATGCGAGAACGCTTAAATCAGTGTAGATTTAACAACTGTAGACATGTAAATGAACCAGGCTGTGCTATTATTAAAGCTGTTGAAGAAGATGAAATTGAAATCAGTCGGTACGAAAGTTATCTGAGTATTTTCCATAATCACGACACTAGGGGTTAACCCCCAAACCCCTAGTGGGGACTTATTAACAGTAAGAATAAAATACTCAATATAAAAACACCAATGTATGTTCATTTCAAATTTAACAAAAAAGGAGGAAAGTCCCCTTCAGGGGATTTAGGGGTATGAGAGCGATTTTACAAAGAGTTACGCAAGCAAGTTGTACAGTTGAGGGTAATATTACTGGAGAAATTACAAATGGTTTCTTAGTATTACTAGGTATTGAAGATGCCGATACGCAAGAAGATTTAGATTGGTTAGCCTCAAAAATCGCAAACATGAGAGTTTTTAGCGATGAGAATGGTTTAATGAATAAAGCTTTAGCAGATATTGATGGAAATATCTTATTAATTAGTCAGTTTACTTTATTTGCATCTACTAAAAAAGGAAATAGACCTGGATTTACTAGAGCCGCTAGACCCGATAAAGCTATTCCGATGTATGAGGGAATGATTAAAACTTTATCAACTTTGCTTAATACAGAAGTGCAATGTGGCATTTTTGGTGCCGATATGAAAATTAGTTTAATAAACGACGGGCCAGTTACCATTATAATTGACACAAAAGACAAGGACAACCATTAACTTAAAATTATGACCATTACCGAAGCTCAACAAACAGTAGACAAATGGATTAAAACAACAGGGGTTCGTTATTTTAATGAATTGACTAATACTGCCATTTTAATGGAAGAAGTTGGTGAGGTCGCCCGCATCATGTCTAGAAAGTATGGCGAACAATCCTATAAAAAAAGTGATGAAGAAGTTAACCTAGCCGATGAAATGGCTGATGTTTTATTTGTATTGATTTGTTTGGCTAATCAAACTGGAATAGATTTAAATGAAGCCTTAGTTGAAAATTTAGAAAAGAAAACAATTAGAGATGCAGATAGGCATAAAAATAATGAAAAATTAAAATAATATCTCTAAAAATAAAAAGCCGATATCTCTAATAATTAAAGGGATATCGGCTTTTTAAATTAAAACTAAAAACGACTTACTGGAGTATCTACAACTTGAGTTTTGTAAGCTGGATCATTTTGTCTAAATCTTGCAAAGATTTTAGCTAATGCAGCATCATTTAATTTTGTAGTTAATTTTAATGACTTTACAAATGCTTCTACTTCTTCTTTTGCGGCAGGGCATCCAATAATACTTTTCCCTACTTCTAATCCTACTCCATCTGGTCTTACATGAGAATCAACTAATAACTTCCCTTTCTCATCAAAAATAAACCAAAGTGGTATTCCAAAACCTTCACTATTATATTTTTTTATTAAATCCATAGCACCAGGATTCTCTAGACTTTCTTTTCCTTTAGATTCCATCACGGTTAAGTGTTTAATTACAAAACTATCATCGAAATAAGGCTTTATTTCAGGGTCATTCATGCTTGCATCCATTTTTTTACACCAACCACACCATGAAGCACTAAACTTTACAAATACTTTTTTATTTGTTACTTTAGCTTCCTTAAATGCTTCTTTTAATATTTGATCCGCAGAAGGTGGTGGAGTTTGCGAATTGGCTACATTTACAACAAACAGAATTAACGCAGCAACTAATAAATTTTTAATTTTCATAACAATAGGTTTTTCTATATCCTAAGTTAAGGATTTGTAGACCAAATTGCACTTTCTTTAATAAATACTCTTCTATTCAATTTCAAATGCGCAATCAACAATTCTGCAAAATCTTCGGGTTGCATTACCTTATCTGGATTACCGTCTGTTAATTTTAAATTTAAAGCCATATCAGTAGCTACCGTACTAGGTAACATCGTAGTAACTCTAATATTGTATTTACGGACTTCCTGCATTAACGATTCAGACATGCCAATTAGCCCGAACTTCGAAGCACTATAGGCACTTGTTACTGCTCCTCCATTTTTACCAGCTGTAGAAGCAATATTGATGATATCGCCAATTTTCCGATCAATCATTTCTGGTAAAACAGCACGGGTTACATAATATGCACCCATTAAATTAATATCTATAATCTCTTTCCATTTTGCTGGTGTTAACTCCATGAATTTACCAAAGGCCCCAACTCCAGCATTATTAATTAAAATATCTATCGTACCTAATTCTGTTTTAACCTTTGTAACCGCAGCATTAACTGCTTCCATATCGGAAATATCTGCTGTGGCTATAGCTGTATTTATATTGTATTTTTTTAATTCTTCTGCTACAGCAATTAAATCACTTTCTGTTCTGCCTACTAAACCAACATTAACACCTTCTTGTGCCAAGGCAATGGCTATTGCTTTTCCTAACCCTTTACCTGCCCCTGTAACTATCGCATTTTTTCCTTGTAATGATTCCATAATATTTTTATTGAAATGCTAATTTAATAAACGAATTATTGGCTTGCGTTGAGTTGATGTAAAATTTAGGTTTAAACCAGCTAAGAAGATTTAAGTTTATATTTCTATTTTAAGGTTGAGGGCAATTTAGCACAGACTTTTCAATTCTAAACCTTATTAGAGTGATATCTCCCGATTTTTCATCGGGAATTTAGCGGAAAGAAGGACTAGCTTTGATAGTAGTACAATTTTGCTTTTCACCTCATCTTATTTATTAATCGCTGAATTATTCATTGTTAGTTTATATTTTTAAAAGCATTAAAGAAGGCTTCGCGGTATATTTCGGCATCTTTAATAATAAAGAACCTGAAATAAATTCAGGATGATGGGCCATAAATAAAAAAGCCTGTAAACTTTCGCTTACAGGCTGTATATAATTTTCTATTTTTCTTTTTGGAAATTTAGTAGTTATTAATTTTTTCCTTTAACCTTACGTTCTTGTTCGGTTAAATAGATTTTACGTAAACGCATACTTAATGGCGTAACCTCTATATACTCATCAGCTTGTATGTATTCCATACATTCTTCTAAAGAGAATTTAATAGCAGGTGCAATACGAGTATTATCATCAGTACCAGAAGCACGCATGTTAGTTAATGCTTTTCCTTTAACAATGTTCACTACTAAATCATTATCACGAATGTGCTCACCCATAATTTGACCTTCGTAAACATCAGCTCCTGGATCTACAAAGAAACGACCTCTATCTTGTAACTTATCAATAGAATAAGCAGTAGTCATCCCTTTATCCATAGAAACTAAAACTCCATTTAAACGACCAGGAATTGTACCTTTCCAAGGCTCGTAAGCTTTGAAACGGTGTGCCATAATTGCTTCACCACCTGTGGCGGTTAATACATTATTACGTAATCCGATAATACCACGTGCAGGAATTTCGAATTCTAAGTGTTGTAAATCGCCTTTTGGCTCCATCACTAACAACTCCCCTTTACGTTGAGTTACCAATTCGATTACCTTACCAGAAACCTCACCAGGTACATCTACTATTAAAGTTTCAATTGGCTCACATTTTTTACCATCAATTTCTTTAATGATAACTTGCGGCTGTCCTACTTGCATCTCATAACCTTCACGACGCATCGTTTCAATTAATACAGATAAATGCAGAATACCACGACCGTAAACCAACCAAGCATCTGGAGATTCTGTCTCAACCACTTTTAAGGCTAAGTTTTTCTCCATTTCTTTCATCAAGCGCTCTCTAATCCGTTGTGAAGTAACTAATTTACCTTCTTTACCAAAAAATGGAGAGTTGTTAATGGTAAACAACATATTCATTGTTGGCTCATCAATGCTAATTACTGGCAATTGTTCTGGTGCTTCAAAATCAGCAATAGTATCACCAATATCAAAACCATCAATACCTACAACAGCACATATATCTCCAGAACTTACTGATGTAGCTTTAACTTTACCTAATCCTTCAAAAGTATATAATTCTTTAACTCTAGATTTTACAATTTTACCATCACGCTTAATTAACGTTACTGGTTGATTTTCTTTAATCGTACCACGATGTACACGGCCAATTGCAATACGACCAACAAAAGATGAATAATCTAATGAAGTAATTTGCATTTGTAAAGTACCTTCATTAATTGGAGCAGGTGGTATGTGTTCTACAATCGCATCCAATAATGGAAAAATATTATCAGTTTTCACTTTCCAATCGTTACTAAACCAACCGTTTTTAGACGATCCGTAAATCACAGGGAAATCCAACTGCTCTTCAGTAGCTTCTAAGTTAAAGAACAATTCAAAAATTTGCTCATAAACTTCTTCAGGTCTACAGTTTTCTTTATCAACTTTATTTACCAATACAATTGGTTTTAAACCCAACGCCAATGCTTTTTGAGTTACAAAACGAGTTTGAGGCATTGCACCTTCAAAAGCATCACATAACAAAACAACACCATCAGCCATTTTCAATACCCGCTCAACCTCACCGCCAAAATCCGCGTGACCAGGTGTATCTATAATGTTAATTTTTACGTCTTTGTACATCACAGAAACATTTTTAGATACAATTGTAATACCGCGTTCGCGTTCCAAATCGTTACTATCTAAAATTAAATCTCCTGTTTGTTCGTTGTCACGAAAGATAGAGCATGCGTGTAAAATTTTATCAACAGTTGTTGTTTTACCATGATCTACGTGTGCTATAATAGCTATATTTCTAATCTTTTGCATATAATGCGCCTATATTTTTTTGCAAAGGTACGTTTTTCCATTTAAATTTTATGGATTTTATCAACTTAAAATAGCGGAATATTAATGTTAAATTTTGATTGTCAATTGATTGGGGAATAATATTTCCGTCCTATTGAGTAAGCGTAATTGTCTGGATTTCTAAGTAACACTAAAAATATATTCTTTTATTAAATAAATAGCACACTAAAAGGCTTGAATATTTCAATTGGTGAAGCAAAACTATTGGAAGTGCCAAAAAATTATTTTTAACTATAATTATATCATCATTATTTAAATACTCAACTTTATTAAAGCTAATTTGCATAATAGCATTGAATTATTTTTAACAACAAGATGAATTAAGCAACTAAACACTATAAAACATGAGTAAAAAAGCAATATTATTGGGCGCAACAGGGTTAATTGGTTCGAATTTATTGAGCAAATTATTGGCAAGTGATTATTATAGTGAAATATTGGTGATAAGTCGTAAAGAAATAAAAATCAAACATCCTAAATTAAAGCAACTGATTATAGATTTTGATAATTTACACAAACACGAGAGCGAGGTGATTGGCGATGATGTTTTTTGCTGTCTGGGTACCACCGCAAAGAAAACACCAGACAAAACATTATACAAAAAGATAGACTATCAATATCCGTTAGATGTGGCTCATATTGCTTTTAAAAATGGTGCTAAAACTTATAGTTTAGTATCTGCAATGGGAGCAGATTCAAAATCGAGCATTTTTTACAATCGCATTAAGGGAGAAGTTGAGCGGGATTTAAAATTGATTGGTTTTGCAAGCTTACACATCTATCAACCTTCTCTACTGGATGGCGACCGTAATGACGGGAGATTTTTAGAAGGAATGATGAATGGCTTAATGAAAGTAATCAATCCAATCTTGATAGGTAGTTTAAAGAAATATCGAAGTATAAAGATTGAAAAAGTAGCTTCAGCTATGCTTAATCAAGCAGCCAAAGAAATAAATGGAGTATTTATTTATTCTTCCAATAAAATTGAGTTGCTAGGCTCTGGGAATTCAAATCCACATTGATTGCAGAATTTAGCATCGTCAGGATTATCATTATTGCACACCTCACAAATCCTTGCATCAGAGCGCTTTTTAGTCATCTCAACAGTAATGATACCCGTAGGCACTGCAATAATCGCGTAACCCATAATCATTGCCAATGAAGACAGGAATTTTCCTAAAACTGTAGATGGAACAACATCTCCAAACCCTACTGTCGTTACAGTAACAACAGCCCAATAAATACTCTGGGGTATGCTGGTAAAGCCATTTTCCCCACCCTCTATAACATACATTAACGTGCCTAATAAAACTATTATAGAAGCTACAGCCATTAAAAAAACACCTATTTTGTGACCACTACCTTTTAGTGCAAGTAACAAAACCTGCGCTGCCCGATTAAACTTAACAAGTTTAAAGATTCTAAATACACGCAATAATCTAAAAATTCTTATAGCTAATAGATAATGAAAACCAAAATCTAACAATTCCATATAGGTTGGGATGATAGAAACAAAGTCGATAAACCCCCAGAAGCTAAATATGTAATTTATAGGTGTTTTAGAACTCCATATCCTAAGGAGATATTCTAGCGTGAAAAGGATAGTTATGCCCCATTCCACATAATAAAAAACGTTGAAATAAGCTAAATGTAGAGAAGGAACGCTTTCAAGTATAACAACAATAACGCTGAAAAATATTGTCCACAGTAGAATAATATCGAAAAGCCTTCCACCATGTGTATCATGCTCAAAAATAATTCTGTTAATTTTTTCTCTCATGCTCGATTAAAATTTTAAAAATTACATATGGAAGTAATATATAAAACTTTAAATAAAATTAGTACTCCTATTCAAATACTATTTTTAGCGAAAGCCCATTCTAAAAATTTTGGCATTACTTTGGCCCAAGTTTCCACATTGTGCTTGCCACCAACCATTTCATAATAAAAAATATCATTTGGTCTTTGGTAACCTTTTTTTAGCAATTCTTTAACAACATCGATCGTGTCATCAATAGAATCAATAATGAAATTATGGTTACGATCTGCTGTTTCATCATCTGTACCTGTCATTAACCAAAATTTAACCTTTGGTTTATCTTCTGTTTCACGAATCATCTCGTGCACAATGCGATCTTCATCCGTATAGTCTGCACTTAAATCCCTTTTTCTCCACCAAAAAGAGCCTGAGAAAACACCGACAACATCAAAGTGATTATCATGATTCCAAGCAATATCAAAAGCCGTAATACCGCCTAAAGAAAAACCTGCAATAGCACGTTTACCATTAATGTTTATATTAATTTCACTCTTAACAAAAGCCATTAGTTCATGAGTAATGAAATCGCTATATGCTTTAGCTTTGCTCCCTCTTTTTTTAAAATCCGGTTTTCCAGCAATCCCATATTCTAATACTCTTTCTGTACTTGCCTTAATACCTATCACAACTGTCGGCTCAATAATCCATTTCTGATAAAGTGTACTTAGTGTTAGCTCCATTTCCATCTGAGCTAAATCTTGTCCATCATTTATCAATAAAAGGTTAACACATTCATTCCCTAATAAATTATCAGGCATGAAAATTTCTAACTCAACTTCTCTTTTTAAATAAGCAGACTTTAGTTTATGGTTGGCTTTAATAACGTCGGGAAATGTAAAGGAAGTGTACATAATTCAATAAATAGCTTTCTCACTAATCTACAGCAAAGGTAAGAAACGTTTAAAATTATTAGTCAATACGATGTATTTTTATTTAAAATGCAGACTTATAGCAATTAATAACCTATTTCCTTTGTGTTTAAATTAGAATTATCTAATTTAAAGCATCTAAATGAATAAGTGTGAAAGAAGAATTAAAAGAATGGCATAGTCCAAATCTTAATATGGAAATTAAGACCCTTGTTTTTGGACATAGTGGTTACCCTATATTTCTTTTCCCAACTAGTATGGGAAGTTATTTTGAAAACAAAGATTTTAAATTGATAGACTCCGTCAAGGATTTTGTTGATGCTGGTAAAGTAAAAATTTACTGCCCAGATGGAATTGACAAGCTAAGTTGGTATAATAAAGGTGTTCACCCTGAAGATCGTATTAAAAACCATATTTGGTATGATAAATTTCTTTTAGAAGAACTTGTTCCTTTAGCAAAGCATGAAACTGGTTACAATAAAGTAATAACTGCAGGATGTAGTTTTGGTGGCTATCACGCGGCTAATTTTGCATTTCGCCACCCATGGACAGTAAGTCATTTATTTAGCATGAGTGGAGCTTTTGATATTTCTAGTCAATTAGATGGTTTTTATAATGATGAGGCCTACTTTAACAATCCAGTAGATTTTGTGCCAAATGACATGAATCAAGAACTTTGGCAAATGAAAATTGTTTTAGGTACAACAGATCGTGACATGTGTAAAGTAGACAACGAAAGATTATCAGCTATTTTATTTAATAAAGGAATTGATCATTGGTTAGACATTAGGCAAAATGCAGATCACGACTGGACCACATGGAGAAAAATGTTTCCTGATTATTTATCCAAATTATAAAAATTAACTTCCAAAATATATGAAAAAAATAGGAATTTTATTTGGGCAAGAACGCTCATTTCCAGAAGCAGTAATTAAGAGAATTAACGAAAAAGAAGAAAAAGGTATTACAGCAGAAGCGGTTAAAATTGATAAAATGTTTCAAAATGCACCTTTAGATTACGCCGTTATTATTGATCGTATTTCACAAGATGTTCCTTTCTATCGTGCTTCTTTGAAAAATGCAGCAATTGCTGGAACTGCAGTAATTAACAACCCATTTTGGTGGAGCGCAGATGAAAAGTTTTTTAATAATGCATTAGCAGAGCAAATTGGCGTACCTGTACCAAAAACAGCACTGATTCCATCAAGGGAGCATCCAAGTGGCACAACTAGAGAATCATTCTCTAATTTAACTATGCCTTTAGATTGGGATTCAATTTTTGAATATACTGGATTTCCAGCTTATATGAAACCATTCGATGGTGGTGGCTGGAGAGACGTTTATAAGCTACATGACAAAGAAGACTTCTTTAATAAACATAGTGGAACTGAACAATTGGTAATGCTTTTACAAGAAGAAATTATTTTTGAAGAATATTTTAGATGCTATTGTATTGGAGGTAAACATGTGCGCATTATGCAGTATGAGCCACGCAACCCACATCATTTACGTTATGAAGTTGGTAAGGCTCCATCTAGTCAGAAATTATTAAAAACAATTGAAGAATATACACTTAGACTGTGTAATTATTTAGGTTATGACTTTAATACTGTAGAATTTGCAGTTCGAGACGGCGTGCCTATTGCAATTGATTTCTGTAATCCTGCTCCAGATGCCGATCTTAAAAGCGTAGGTCAAGAGAATTTTGATTGGGTAGTAGAAACCACCGCTAATTATGCTATTGAAAGAGCCAAAGCTCAAAAGCCAAATCAAGATAATTTAACTTGGGGTAAATATGTTAAATCTGCCGCAGCTGGCTTACCATTAGTTGCAAAAGCAGTTGCTAAAACACTAAAAGTTAAACCAGCAGTTGCAACCAAACCTAGAGTAAAGAAAGCTACTTCACCAAAGGCTAAGGTTACTTCAACAAAAAAATAAATGGGATTTTAAAAAGAAAGTAACATGAAGAATGAATTCACGCTTGGGATAGAGGAAGAGTACATGATAGTTGATCCTGTTACTAGAGAGCTTACCTCACATGATCAAAAAATAGTAGAATCTGCTCAAAAAATCCACAAGGACCAAGTTAAAGCAGAAATGCACCAAGCTGTAGTAGAGGTTGGTACTGGAATTTGTAATAATACAGATCAAGCAAGAAAAGAAATATCGCAATTGAGGTACACTGTTTCTCAATTGGCAGGAGAACAAGGCTTAAGAATTGGTGCGGCTGGTACGCATCCTTTTTCACATTGGGAAAAACAGTTAATAACTGAACATCCTCGATATAATGAAATTGTAAATGAGCTACAGGAAGCTGCTCGTTCAAATTTAATCTTTGGCTTACATGTCCATGTTGGTTTTCAATCTCGCGAATTGGCAATTCATATTGCCAATCAGGTTAGATATTTTTTGCCACATGTTTTTGCACTTTCTACTAATTCTCCTTTTTGGGAAGGTAGAAATACTGGTTATAAATCTTTCAGAACTAAGATTTTTGATAAATTTCCTCGTACCGGAATACCTGATATTTTCAATAGTATTGAAGATTACGACAATTACGTTAAACTTTTGATTAAAACGAATTGTATGGACAATGCCAAGAAAATTTGGTGGGATATTCGTGTACATCCATTTTTTGACACTGTAGAATTTCGTATTTGCGATTGCCCAATGTTAATTGATGAGACGATGGCATTTACTGCCATATTTCAAGCTTTATGCGCTAAATTATATAAACTCCGTTTACAAAACATGGAGTTCATTAGTTATTCTAGGGCTCTAATTAATGAAAATAAATGGAGAGCTGCTCGCTACGGCATAGATGGAAATTTAATTGATTTCGGAAAAGAAATGGAAGTAAATTGTCGAAACTTAGTATTAGAATTGCTAGATTTTATAGATGATGTTGTGGATGAATTAGGAAGTAGAAAGGAAATTGATTACGTACATAAAATTTTAGAGGGTGGTACAGGAGCAGACAGGCAACTCGCTGTATATGAAAAAACTGGCAGCCTCCATTCTGTTGTAGATTACATCACTTCTCAAACATTAATAGGTGCAGGATAAGTATGGGTAATGAAAAAAAAATAAAAGTAGCGGTAATTGATATGAATAATGGATTCCCTAACCAAGGGATGAGAGGAATTCAAGAATTACTTCATACTTATAAAGATAATAAAGCGCTAAAATTAACATTCGACTTATTTGATTTAAGAAAAAAAGGAGAGATACATGATTTAAGCTATGATATTTTCATTTCTAGCGGAGGTCAAGCTAGTCCTTTTGATGTAGAGGAAGAGAAATGGGAAAATCATATTTTTAACCTTTTAGATAAGATTGACAAATTTAATCCTAAAAACGATCAAAAAAAACATGCTTTTTTAATCTGTCATTAATATCAAATCGCTTGTAGAAAATAAGGTATAGGAACAGTTACCTAACTGAAGTCTAATG
>JBBSRF010000023.1:0-16831 GCA_038243335.1 Sphingobacteriales bacterium | reverse complement strand
ATTTAATTTAACTAATGGCGTATTGCCAATTGTTTCTAATATGTTATTATACCACATACAACAAAAATACGTATTGCGTATTAGTATTTTACAAGTTATTGTTTATTCAAAATTTTATTTTATAAATAAAATTATTTTGAAACATTATTCTTATCTCTAGCTAAAATAATTAATTAGATACTATATAATTAGGCAAGTTTATAAATTTTCCCTGGTAGTGATACGATTACACCCTGCATCTCTAATGTTAATAGAACAATAGCAAGCTTACTTTGCTGAAGATTTGTTTTCACACAAAGTTGGTCTATTCCGAGTGGTTTATCTTTTAAAACACTAACAATTTGTTGCTCATCTTTTGATAAATTCAAAGGTAATTGTGTTTGAATTTCTTCTTTTTTAACAGCCTCATCATCCCAGCCCAGATAGTAAATTAAATCTTTTGCAGTATTAATTAATGCGGCTCTATTTGTTTTAATTAAGAAGTTGCAACCTTCAGAAAACTCATCCGTTGTTCTACCCGGAAAAGCATATACATCCTTATTGTAAGAATTTGCAATTTCTGCAGTAATTAATGCGCCGCCTTTTAAAGATGCTTCTACAACTATGGTAACATCGGCAATGCCAGCTATTATTCTGTTTCTTTTCGGAAAATTCTCCCGATCTGGATTAGTTCCTGGTAAAAACTCTGTTAACAAACCGCCGTTATGCACCATTTTAAGCGTTAATTCTTTGTGTATAGCGGGATATATTCGATCTAAACCATGGCCTAGAACACCAACAGTAGGAATATTATAATTTAAACTCTCTTTATGTGCGGCAGCATCAATACCATGTGCCAAGCCACTCATAATAATTACGTTATATGGTTTTAAAACTTCAGCCAATTGTTTGCAAAGCATTTTACCGTAAGCAGTTGCGTTTCTTGTACCAACAATACTTACTATTCTACTATGATTTAAATCTGCTGTTCCCTTGTAATATAAAAGTAAAGGCGCATCATAGCAATTCCTTAATCTTTTAGGGTAATTATCATCTGCGTAGAATAAAACTTGGATATTATGTTTTTTTATAAAATCTAGCTGTTTTTCGGCCTTTTCTATCGCATCATTATGTAAAATAGAGTTTGCTCTAATCTCTCCTATACCTTCTAATCTTAAAATCTGAGCCTTAGTTGCGGCGAAAACTGCTTCCGCACTGCCAAAATGGATGAGCAAATTTTTAGCGAACATGGGTCCCACTCCCTTAATTAAACTTAACGCTATTTTGTGTACTAAACTCATTAAATCTAAAGTAAACAAAAATATTAGTTAAGATGAATAAAATTTTATTTAACTGATAATCAATATATTATAACAAAACTACAAAAATAGTTTGATAACTATAAAAATAGTCTTAAATTTAGATTAGCAAAAACAAAAAACTATGAGAGAGCTAACAAAAGCCGAAGAACAAGTGATGCTAATTTTATGGGAAATGAAAGAAGGCGTTGTAAAAGAGGTAATTGAAAAAATGGATCCGCCTAAACCTGCTTATAATACGGTATCTACTGTAATTCGGGTTTTAGAAAGTAAAGGCTTTATAGACCATAACGCGGTTGGTAGTACTCACATTTATTTTCCTTTGATAAGTGAAGAACAGTACAAGCATTTTGCATTTGATAAAGTGATGAACAATTACTTTGAAAACAATTACCAAAGCTTGGTCTCCTTTCTAGTTAAAGAAAAAAACATGGATATGAACGAGTTAGATGAATTAATTGCATTGGCAGAAAAACTTAAAAACAAGAAATAATGGAATGGTTATATTATTTGTTGGAAGCAAATTTGTATTTGCTTTTATTTTATGGGTTTTATCGCGTGTTTTTATCGGAAACTACTTTTTATAGTAACAATAGGTATTTTTTATTATTAAGTAGCATTACAGCTTTTATACTACCTGTAACACAATTAGGAATTTTAAATCCTACACCTATAGTTGACAATATACTTTTCCCACCACCAATACCATATAATGAATATAATCTTTCGGAAATCGCATTGGCTCCTATTCAAGAAAATATTATTTATACCAACTATTTATATCCTTTATATTTATTAGTTGCCTTCTTTTTTGCGATAAAATTGAGTTTGAGCATTATTAAAATTATCCAACTTTGGTTAAAAGCTAACAAACGTACAAATGGAAATATCACTTTAATTGAATTAGATGAAGAAAAATCAGCATTTTCATTTTTCAATCTTTTATTTATTCATTCGCATCTAGCGGAAACTAAAGCCGTTTTAAGACACGAAATGGTACACATAAAACATAAACACAGTGTAGATATTTTGTTTTTTGAAGTCATACAAATCATCTGTTGGTTTAATCCAATTATCTACTTTCTTAAAAAAGAAATCAAATTGGTACATGAATACATTGCTGATGAATTGAGTACTAATACTGAAATGCAAAAACATGATTACGCAATGTTTTTAATTGAAAACTCATTCGGCATTGTACCACAAAAACTCACCAATCAAATATTTAATCAATCTATACTAAAAAGGAGAATCAACATGTTAAACAAAAAAAGAACAGCTGGCTGGGCAAGGCTCAGATTGCTGTTGGCACTTCCTCTTGCTGGGGCAATGCTTTGCACTTCTACAATGGCATTCACCAAGGATTATGGATATATAGATTTGCTTCCGCAGAAAAGTAAAACTAAAGTACCTGATCAAGAAGTGCCAAAAAAAAATCAAGTTAAATTTCCACCACCAATTGGTAAATTAGCAAAAAACTTTTCTCCAAGTTATCAGACTGGCAAAAACAAACAATACATTTCTCTAGAAAAAAGAGTGATTTTTGTAAACGGAGTTGAAATAACCAATAAAAATAATTTCTACGGCGTAACTAATGCCGATACAATTAGAAATTTAAATCCTGTAGAAGCAATTGCTAAATATGGCAGTGTTAAAGGCAAACTTGGTGCAGTAGAAATTACTGGAAAAAAAACTAAATTCATCACTATTAAACCAGATAACATCAAATTTCCACCTCCCATAGTTAAACCGAGTAGAAAAAACTTGAAATCTCCACCACCAGTTGAACCACCACCAGCTAGATTAATTAGAAAAACACCACCTAAACAAGATGTAGTTAAATTTCCTCCACCAATTGTAAAACAAGACCCACCATTTTTTAAACCAAAAGCTCAAAATCATTATTACGAAGAATTTAGATTAGATCTTAAAACAGGCAAGCCCAAGCGTGCAAATAATATGTATATTATTGTGAATGGGACACCTTATGAAAATCAAGACAAATTTTATGGTGCTGAAAATACAGAAAGTGTTACTATATTAAACGGTAAAGAAGCTATCAAAAAATACGGAGAGAAAGGTAAATATAGGGCTGTTGAAATTACTGGAGTTGATATAAAATTCATGAATGAACTACCTACACCTCCACCAGTTGAGCCACCGCCACCTAGTTATAAACCTAAAAGAGACCGTATAAAGTTTCCGCCACCGATTATTAAAAAGAATACAATTAAAGTTAACTAGCTCAATGAAAATTAATTAACTTTTTTTCTTAAAAGTAAGAAACTATTTTAACTAAGTTAGAATAGGTTTTTTAGTTACTTATTTTATTCAATTCGGTTACATCGGTATATAAACCGCAAATTTGGTTTCAAAAAATTCTTCCTCAAAATAAGCTGAAAGCGGATATAACTCTGCTTTCAGTTTCGATTCTTTGATATCCTCAGCTAATTCATCTACTATTTGATAGAAAACCTCTTCTGGAGTGGCTTCTTAAACTTTTTTAACAAACTTATGCCGTATCCGAGGGTAAAAGTCTATTAAAAAATTTACTATTTTTACTGGGTATTTAAAACACGAAAGATGAAAAAATATATGCTATTCATAATATGTTTGATGTTAAGCAATATTGGTTGTACGCAGACCAGCAAACAAAAAACAGAAATTAAGAACGACAGCATTTACCAATATAAAAAACCAAGTAGAGACGGAATCGGAAAAATTTATTTTGGTAGAGAGATTTCTTTTGTAATGGATGCCGCTGGCACAAGTTGGCTAGAGCGCAATACCAGAAATGAAGAAGAAAATACTAGTCTTGCAATTGATAAATTACCCATAAACAGCAAAAGTGTAGTAGCAGATATTGGTGCAGGAAGTGGTTATTACAGTTTCAAAATAGCACAAAAAGTAAAAGGAGGAAAAGTGTACGCTGTTGAAATTCAGGATGATTTTATCAAATTGTTAGAAAAAAGAAAAAAAGAAAACAGAATTGAAAATATTGAGGTGATCAAAGGAAGCGAACAAAACCCAAATCTTCCTGCAAATTCTATTGATTTAGCTATTATGGTTGATGTTTATCATGAATTGGCATATCCTCAAGAGATGTTATCTGCATTAGCTGTAGCTTTAAAACCCGATGGAAAGATTTTATTATTAGAATATAGAGAAGAAGATCCTGATATTAATATTAAACCGCTGCACAAAATGAGCATAAAACAAGTAAATAAGGAGATGGAAGCTAACGGTTTTAAACTTTATAGCAAAGAAGAGTTTTTACCTATACAACACATTTTAGTCTATGAAAAGGTCAGGTAATATCTTATACAATAATTACAAGATTAATTTATTGATTTTGAGATATTTAAAATAAATAAATTTTAAATTACATCGGTATATAAACCACAAATTTGGTTTCAAAAAATTCTTCTTCAAAATAAGCTGAAAGCGGATATAACTCTGCTTTCAGATTCGATTCTTTAATCTCTTCTGTTAAATCGCCTCCTTTTAGGTATAAAATACCATTAGGAATAGCATTTTTATGCTCCTTGGCGAACTTATTTTGTATCCAAGGATAAAAGTCAATTAAACGCGTAACCGCTCTAGAAACTACAAAGTTGTATTTGTCATTTACCTGCTCTGCTCTTAAATGACTTGATTTAACATTTTTTAAACCTAAAGCTAATGCAACCTCAGTAACCACTTTTATTTTCTTACCAATAGAATCTACCAAATGAAAATCAGTTTCTGGAAATAATATTGCTAACGGTATACCTGGAAAACCTCCGCCGGTACCCACATCTAAAACTTTCTCTCCTGCTTTAAATTCGCAAAATTTAGCAATTCCCAAAGAGTGTAATATATGTCTTTCATATAGTTCATCAATATCTTTTCTAGAAACTACATTGATTTGGGCATTCCAAAAACTATACAACTCGTACAATTGCGAGAATTGAGCAATTTGAGTTGCCGTTAAATTTTTAAAATATTTTAAAATGATATCAGGTTTCACTTCAGACATAGTATTAATATTAAATCCCCAATGAGATTTGGTGTTTAATTCCAAATTATTTTTTTCACAAATATAGATACAATGCTGTTAAAGAATGAAAAAAACAACATTAAGATATCCAATATCGGGAACCACCAACGTAAATCACCATAATTTAAACTTTTTAGCAGTTTTGGGTAGATCAAACTTCTAATGATAATGCTCAAAGCGAATATACCTAAAGCAATATATATTGTTGAATTAAAGAATAATAAACTAATACCCAATACATAAAATAGAAATTGTATTATTATTTGGGCTTTAAGTAAAAGTCGATACTTTTTTTGATAAAGTTTTCTTGCACCCAAATGTCTCTTTTTCTGCCTTAAATAGGCGACAAAAGAAGTTTTAGGCTCACTCCAAACCTGCGTTTCCTTATTAATTGCAATGGTAGTATTAACTGGGTTGGCATTCGCATTTACAAATAAATCATCCTCGCCACTGGAAATATGCATGTGTGCTGCAAAACCCTTACTCTTAAAAAATAAAGTTTTTCTGTAGGCCATGTTTCTACCTACTCCCATAAATGGCATCCCTTTAAGCGCATAAGAAAGATAATTTACTGCTTTAAAGAAAGCTTCAAATCGAATTAATATATTTAATAAGCCTGATTTTTTAAAGTATGGCGAATGACCTAATAAAATTTCTATTTGACCATCTATCGGTTGTTGCATACCTTTTAACCAATTTTCAGAAGCAGGTTCACAATCCGCATCAGTAAAAACAAGCCATTCGTTGCTAGCAGCTTTAATTCCCATAGATACAGCAAACTTTTTACCAGCAATAAATTTATTTCCATCAACAACTGTAACCACTTTTAAGTGATCGTATTGCTTAGCGAAATCTTTCAATAGTTCAGCTGTTCCATCCCAAGAACGATCATTTACCACAACAACTTCAAAATTGATATAATTTTGATTAAGTACACTTGGCAAATACTTAATCAGGTTTTCCTCTTCATTACGAGCACTAATAATTACACTCAATGGCATATTTAATTGCTCATTGCTATTTTCTACTTTATTTTTTATCAATTTTAAATGTACGAAAAGAGAAAAATAGAGTTGAAAAAGAAAACAAAAAATTAAAATAATTAATAAGCTAATCTCTAATAAAGTTAATTCCACAGTATTGTTTTTAGAAGATAGCAAATTTGTCATTTTTTATCTATAAAGCACATTAATGTGGATAAAAAATGGTTTTAAAGCACAATGTGGATATCTATAAACTACAATGTCATCTTTTAAACAATAAAATAAATATTCTTAGTATTTTTGTCAGATTTTTCGAAAAGGATTACACGTACATATGAAATTTAATTTACAGGCAAACGACCCACTTTCTAAAGCCAGAGCTGGAACTATAACAACAGCGCATGGCGAGATTAAAACACCAATATTTATGCCTGTTGGTACTGCTGGAACAGTTAAAGCAGTACACCAAAGAGAGCTTAAAGAAGATATTAAAGCTCAAATTATTTTAGGAAACACATACCATTTATATTTAAGACCAGGTTTAGATATTATTGAGCCTGCAGGTGGTTTACATAAATTTATAGGTTGGGATAAACCAATATTAACTGATAGCGGTGGTTATCAAGTTTATTCTTTAAGTAAAGTTCGTAAAATTAAAGAAGAAGGGGTTACTTTTCGTTCTCACATAGATGGTTCAAAACACTTGTTTACGCCAGAATATGCAATGGATATTCAGCGAACCATCGGTGCAGATATTATAATGGCTTTTGACGAATGCACGCCTTATCCATGCGATTATAAATATGCTGCCAACTCAATTAACATGACTCACCGTTGGTTAAAGCGTTGCTGCCATAGATTTGATACTACTGAACCTAAATACGGGTTCGATCAAACTTTATTTCCAATTGTACAAGGCTCAGTTTACAAAGACTTAAGAGTAAAATCTGCAGAGTTTATTGCTTCAATGGGTCGTGAGGGAAATGCTATTGGTGGTTTATCCGTTGGTGAACCTGCCGAAGAAATGTACGGAATGACAGAAGTAGTTTGTAACATTTTGCCAGTAGACAAACCTAGGTATTTGATGGGTGTAGGTACGCCAGTAAATATATTAGAGAATATTGCATTAGGTGTAGACATGTTTGATTGTGTGATGCCAACAAGAAATGCTAGAAATGGTATGTTATTTACAAGAAATGGAATGATTAACATTACCAATAAAAAATGGGCAAATGATTTCTCTCCTATTGATTCAGAAAGCGATTTGCATGCAGACCAAGTATATTCAAAGGCTTATTTAAGACATTTAATGCATAGTAAAGAGATGTTAGGCTCGCAAATTGCTACCTTACACAATCTACATTTTTATTTATGGTTAGTAAATGAAGCTAGAGAAAAAATAATTTCTGGAGAGTTTTATGCTTGGAAAAACAAAATGGTAACAATTTTAGGTACAAAATTATAAATGAAATTTTTTAAGCAGCGTTTAAAAATAATCGATGCCTATATTATAGGTAAGTATTTGGGTACATTTATGTACACGCTGGTTCTTTTCGTAGTCATCATTATCATTTTTGATTTATCAGAGAAATTAGATGATTTTTTAGAGAATAATTTGAGTATTTGGGATGTAATTACCATGTATTATGCAGGTTCTATTCCATATTATGTAAATATGCTTTCTCCATTAATCAACTTTATTGCTGTTATATTCTTTACCGCAAAAATGGCTGATCAAACTGAAATTGTACCTATTTTAAGTGGTGGAGTAAGCTTTAACCGCTTTTTAAGACCGTATTTTATTTCTGCATTTATTATATTCTCTGTCAATTTAATCTCCAATCTTTACATTTTACCGAATACTAATCGCATTTATAATAAATTTTTAAATGAAGTTGTAAGAAAGAACGATCCCTATGTAAAATCAAATATCCATATGAAGATAGACAGCAATACGTACATCTTCATTTCTAATTTTGATAATAAGACAAATATTGGCTATAAATTTTCTCTTGATAAATTTAAAGGTGATCAATTGATTAAAAAATTAAATGCCGAAACTATAACCTGGGACTCAGTAAAAAAAGATTGGAAACTAAATAACTATTCAAGTAGAGAGGTAAATGGCCTTAAAGAAAGTATAACATCAGTAATACTTACAAAAGACACCGTTTTAGATATGAAACCAGTTGATTTTTCTGCTTACGATAATGTTTTTGAAAGCATGACTGGACAAGAGCTTTCAGAAAAAATTAAAAAGGAACATACTAGGGGATCTGGCATAATGAATGATTTGCTTTTTGAGCAATATAAAAGATGGTTTAATCCTCTTTCTGCATTTGTATTGACACTTATTGGAGTTGCCTTATCCTCTCGAAAGGTTAGAGGAGGTGTTGGTTTACCTTTAGGAATAGGTATTTTTTTAAGCTTCGTATACATTGTAATTAATCAGTTTGCCCGAATGTTTTCTACAAAAGGAGGACTACCTCCCTTGGCAGCATCCCTTATTGCAACTGTATTTTTCGGCATTTTAGGTTTATATTTACTCAGAAAGGCTCCAAAATAGAATGGATACTATTAAATCTAGCGACAACAAAAATCTCATCATCTTACATCTTACAGTACTTGTTTGGGGCTTTACTGGTATACTAGGCGCATTAATATCTATCAATGCAGTACAAATGGTATGGTATAGGGTTTTAATTGCAAGTATTAGTCTGTTCATCTATTTCTTAACAACAAAGACAAATATTAAAGTTTCCAAAAAACAATTTTTTCAATTCTTTTTTACAGGAAGTATTGTTGCTTTACATTGGATATTTTTTTTCCACTCTATTAAAGTAGCGAATGTTTCAGTTAGTTTAATCTGTTTATCTTCTGTAACTCTGTTTATTGCAATATTAGAACCACTAATTAAAAAGCAAAAAATATCTAAGGGAGACATTTTTGTTGGTCTTTTAATCATTTTAGGAATTTATATGATTTTTAAATTTGAAACAAAATATACCACTGGAATAATATTTGGACTATTGTCTGCAGTTGCCGCAAGCTTTTTCTCTACTATTAACTCTACGCTAGTTCAAAAGAGCAACCCGAGTATTATTGGATTTTACGAATTATCTGGTGCATTTTTCTGGATTACCATTTACAGAATATTTGATAAAAGCCTATTCACAGAGAATTTTAATCTTAGCACCACAGATTGGTTTTATTTAGTCATATTAGGGACAATTTGTACTGCTTTAGCATATGTTGCAGGCGTAGCTGTAATGCGAACCTTATCGGCTTTTAGAGTTGCACTTATCACCAATCTAGAACCTGTTTATGGCATTATCTTAGCGTTTATTTTGTTCGGTGCTAAAGAGCAAATGAGTGGTGGTTTTTATGTAGGCTCATTACTCATCTTATCAGCGGTATTTCTTTATCCAATTTATAAAAGAAGAAGAAACAAAAGTTAATCTTTTAATAAAGCTCTATTAACTTTTTATTTAGAAATACGGTAATTCAGATTGATGAATTAAACCAAGTATTTATTAATTTCTTACATTACAAATCTCTTTTTCCAAAGAACAAAAGTTGCTTAAAATCGACTTTATTTTCATTGATGAAACAAAAGATACACTTATAAAATTTGCACTTAAAAAGGCTTAGATTTGAAATACAAAACAAGTTATAAAGTAGAAAATTTTGTTAATTATAATTGTTAATTAATCTAATGAGATCAGTTTAAATTATCAGTAAATTGTGTGATAAAATTGATTTATTCCTATAATAACTTATTCATTAAAGTATATACATCTTACCTATAATATATTTTAAATATTTTAAAAAACAAGTTAATTAGTGTACCTTGACACAGTTATTTTAAGGAGAGATGGCGCCAGTTAATTTTATTGAAAAAATATTAAAAAAATAATATTTAATTGTTAAAATAAACAAATATTAAAGTTTATTTAAAATATATAAAATATTATAAATCAACAACTTATTAGTTTCTATTAAAGTTAAAATTTACTTTTAAAACTTAAATTGAAAATTAAATAACTAACAATTTTAGTAATGATTAATAATGAAGTATAATAAGACATTTAAGATAATGCAAATCAGTGTTTTATTATTATTTATATTAAATTTAACTTCATTAAAGTGTTTTTGTCAAATTTTCGATAGTGAACAGAACCCACTTAGTGTAAAATGGAAAGAAATTAATAGTCAAGGTTTTCAAATCATCTACCCTACTGAGTTAGAAATAGTATCTCAAAGAATGGCTAATACATTAGGCAAAATTTACCCGATGATTGGCTCGAGTTTAAATCGTCAAAAAACTACGATTCCAATTGTTTTTCAAAACCGCGGAGTGTTAGCAAATGGCTTCGTTCAACTAGCCCCTAAAAAGTCACAATTCAACACTACCCCTCCGCAGCAATTTGACAGTCAAGATTGGTTAAATAACTTAGCAGTTCATGAGCTTAGACACGTTGCACAATATGACAGATTTACTAATGGAAAATCATTATTTCTTTCTGAAGAAATTCATTTTGCCTACATGGGAATTAGCATGCCAACTTGGTTTTTTGAAGGCGATGCTGTAAGCATTGAAACAGCTTTAACAAATGCAGGCCGCGGAAGACAACCCTCATGGATTATGCCATTTAGAACATCTTTACTTAACGGAAATAAAATTTCTTATTCTAAAGCCTATTTTGGATCACAAAAAGATCAAACACCTGGTTATTATCAACTCGGCTATCTAATTACCTCCAAACTTAGAAATGACTATGGCAAAAAAATAGTGGACAGTCTAATTCACCAAATTAGCACTCATCCTATCCGTCTCTATCCTTTTTCTCAAACACTAAAAAATATTGTAGGTAGTAATACAAAAAATTTCTACAAAAGCACAGTTGACGAATTAAAAAAGGAATGGAAAATACAAGATAAAAAAAATAAAAGTATAGATTATATCAGCCTAAATCAACCATCAACTTTTAGTACTAGCTATTTTTTACCCATCGAAATTTCTGAAAATAGAATTTTAGCAATTAAACAAAGTAAGACTGATGCACCATTTTTTGTAACTATTGACAGTAATCAGTCTGAAAAACGCTTATTTGGAATAGCTTACCAAGAACAACCTTGGTTTAGTTATGCTAATGACGTTATAGTTTGGGATGAAATTAGATTTGATCCACGCTACAAACAACGTACTTACAGTGTTATATGCAGCTACAATTTAAAAACTGAAGAAATGAGACAGCTTACATTCAAGAGTAGGTTATTTTCTCCAAGTTTTTCTGCAGACGGTAAAAAATTAATCGCAGTACAAATTGATTTAAGTAATACAAGCAATATTGTGTCTATAGATCCAAAAAATGGAAAAATATTACATACTTATCCAAATCCTAAAAACTTAACTTTACAAACTCCAACATTAAATACAAATGGAACACAGCTTGCTTATGTTTCGGTAAGTGAGAAAGGAAAATCTTTATGGCTAATTAATAAAGACGGTAAATCGACCAAATTAATTTTTGAAACAAACCAACAAATAAGTAAGCCTGCTTTCATTAACGAACAGATAGCCTTTAATGCTCATTACAGCGGAATAGATAATATTTACGCTGTTAATCCTAGTTCAAAAAAAATAACAGCACTTACTGCTTCAAAATATGGAGCATTCAATGTTAGTCTTTCTGCGAATAAGAAATCTATAATATTTAACAATTATCAGCTAATGGGTTATGAAATTGCTAAAAGCTCTATTTTGAATAAAGAAATACAAAAAAATAATTTTATATTTTTTGGGAATGCGGCTGAACTACAAGAAAACACAGAAAATATTTTTGATAAAATTAGCGATAGTACTTTTATTTCAAAACCTTATTATCCTTCTGCACATTTATTGAATTTTCATAGCATTAGCCCAGACCTCAACGAAAACAACAGAATTGGGTTGAAATTAAAATCTACTGACTTGTTAAATAATTTAGATTTTAACGCAGGACTAAATTATGACAACGATCTAAAAAAAATGGAGTACAATGCAGGAGTAAATTATAAAAGCTTATTTCCTATTATAAATGTTAACTATAACAATAGAGCCCGCAAAGCATTTTATATCAATAAAGATATAGTTAATGAAGCAAATTGGAGAGAAAACTATATAAGTATTAACGCAAGTGTTCCTTTGAGCTTTAATAAATATAACCAAAACTTCAGTCTACTAGCCAATTTGGGAACAAGTTATACGATAAGAGATTTTGATCCTAAAGAAATTTCTATCTATGCTAAAAAAATAGCTTTTCCAATGATTTACGAACTTTCGATAGGACATTCGGTTAGAGCATCGGAGCGTGATTTGGGCCCAAAGTGGGCACAGAACATTAGTATAAGCTACCAACATAGACCATTTTCAGATAATGGTGGTAAATTATTGGCCTTTAGTAGTAATTTCTTTTTCCCTGGTTTAGCGAAAAATCACTCCTTAAACACAAGTTTTAATTTTCAACAAAATACTGGCGTTTTTAATGGCAATAATAATATTAGTACCGTTTATGGCTACAATCAAATTAAAGCTACTAAAAATTTAAAAAACACCTTATTAATCAATTATAAATTTCCATTGTTATATCCTGATGCTGAGATTGGTTCATTTGCCTATATAAGAAATATAAGAGGAGGAATATTTAGTCATTATGAGAATTTAGGTAAGGAAACAAATTTAACTCAACCTAAAACTTTTGGGCTAGAATTACGTAGTAGTATCAACTTGTTACGCTATCAACCTATTGTAGATGTTGGAGCAAGAATTATATTTGTAAATAAGAAATATGAACAAAAGCCTATCTTAGATTTAATATTTAACTATAGCTTTTAATAACTTAAAACGCATTTTATTTTAAAAAACAAACTATGAAACCAAAAATCATATTCGTAATTATAACTACAGCACTTTTAACAGCATTTTTGTTTTTAAATAATGATAAAGTAGTTTTTGATTTTATTGTGGTAAGTGACGTTTATGTATCTAAACTCATTGTAATTGGCATTTGTGTTTTAATTGGCTTTATTTTAGGATTTTTAGTAGGTAGACCACGTAAAATTGTGAGTAGCTATGATCCTGAAATTGAAAAAGCTGATGTAGAAATAGAAAATAACTCTACCTTAACTGACGAGGATAGAGATTATATCAGCTAGTTGGCCAGTTCTATAATATAACTGATAAATTGAAATAATTTTTTCTATAGAAAGCTGATTGATTAAAATTTTAGGATTAACCCTAAAATTAAGTTTAATTGTCCTAAATATTTTGGTTACAAATGATAAAAAAATAAAATTTTATCTATTTTCGAAGTTAACTAAATTATAAGCTAACTTTTAATGGAAAACATCATCAACTCGATTTACGATTTAGTCTGGAGTAATGCACTAATTATACTTTGTCTTAGTACAGGAATCTATTTTTCTATAACTACACGATTTGTACAGGTACGTTATTTTAAAGAAATGATCAAATTACTTTTTGATGGCAAGAGTTCTGACAAAGGTGTAAGTTCGTTTCAAGCATTTGCAATTGCTATATCTGGCAGAATAGGAACTGGTAACATTGCAGGCGTGGCTACTGCCATTGCTATGGGCGGACCAGGAGCCATTTTTTGGATGTGGATAATTGCTTTTTTAGGTAGCGCTTCTGCATTTATAGAAGCTACACTCGGCCAATTATATAAGCAAGTAAACAATGGCGAATACCGCGGTGGACCGGCATACTACATTGAAAAAGGGTTAGGTATGAAATGGTACGCTTTAATTTTCTCTGGTGCAACTGTTTTAAGTTGTGCAGTATTTTTACCTGGCGTGCAAAGTAACAGTATTGCATTAAGTATGGAAAATGCTTTTCATGTTCCAGTAGAATATACTGGTATAGGAGTAGTTCTACTTTTAGCACTAATAATTTTTGGTGGTGTAAAACGCATCGGTAAAGTTGCAGAAATTGTAGTTCCTTTTATGGCCGGGGGATATATTTTAATGGCATTGGTAATTATATCGATGAATATAACTCAAATACCTGCTATATTTTCTCTTATATTTCGTTCTGCATTTGACCTAGAGCCCGCATTTGCTGGTGTTTTCGGAATGGCAGTTGCTTGGGGTGTCAAACGTGGAATTTTTTCTAACGAGGCTGGTCAAGGTACTGCGCCACACGCTGCTGCAGCCGCAGAAGTAAGCCATCCCGCAAAACAAGGCTTAGTACAAGCATTTTCAGTTTATGTAGACACATTATTTGTTTGTACAGCAACAGCATTAATGATTCTTTTTACAGGAAAATATAACGTAACTAATCCTAATGGTGGTTTTTTAGCTGAAAATATTCCTGGAGCTAAAATAGGTGCAGAATATACCCAAATGGCTATCGCTTCTCATTTCCCATCCATAGGAGCCGGATTTGTAGCTGTTTCGCTATTGTTTTTTGCATTCACTACTATTATGGCGTACTATTATATTGCAGAAACAAATCTGAGTTACTTAGATAAAAAAGGGAACAAATGGCTAGTGAATATTTTGAGGGTATTGATCTTATTTGCTACGTTTTATGGAACTGTTAAAACTGCAGAAGCCGCATGGACTTTAGGAGACATCGGGGTTGGTGTAATGGCTTGGTTAAATATTATTGCCATTCTGCTATTAAGAAAACCTGCCATGAAAGTTTATAATGATTACCAGAAACAAAGAAAAGCTGGTAATGATCCAGTATTCAAAGCCAAAGATGTAGGTATTACCAATACAGATTTATGGAAGTAGAAATTATCTTAACAAATTAAATTAAGAAAATCCCGACCTAAAATCGGGATTTCTTTTTATAAGGCTTCTGCTATATCCTTTAAAATATCATCTATATGCTCTAATCCAATAGATAAGCGAATAGAACCCTGCTCAATTCCAACTTCCAAACGCTGTTCTTCTGTTAATCTGGCATGTGTACTTGTAGCTGGATGTGTAGCAATAGAACGTGTATCTGCTAAATTTGCAGAGATAGAGAACATTTTTAATCCATCCATAAATTTACGAGCACCTTCAATCCCACCTTCAACTACAATAGTTACAATACCACCACCTTGTTTCATTTGCTTTTTAGCAATTTCATACTGGGGATGAGAGTTTAAAAAGGGATATTTAACCAATTTAATTTTAGGATGATTTTCTAAAAACTCAGCTACTTTCAAAGCATTTTCACAATGTCTGTCCATACGAACAGCTAGTGTTTCTAAACTTTTAGATAATATCCAAGCATTAAATGGAGATAAAGATGGACCGCTATGTCGGGCAAAGGCCATTATATCAGCAATAATAGCTTTACTTCCTAAAATTATTCCACCCAAAACTCTTCCTTGTCCATCTATATATTTAGTTGCCGAGTGAATTGAAATATGAGCGCCTAACTTAATTGGCTGTTGAAGATAGGGCGTAGCGAAACAGTTATCAACCACTAATAAAACTTGATGCCTTTGTGCTAAATCTGCCAAAAATGCTAAATCAATAATATCAATACCAGGATTAGACGGTGTTTCTACAAAAATAATTTTTGTGTTTGGTTTAATTAATGCTTCCCAATCTTGTTGTTTGTCTAAATCTGCGTAATCAAATGTTACACCCCATTTAGAAAAAACATTAGTTAACAACTGATGTGTGGATCCAAAAACCGAACGACTAGAAACAATATGATCTCCACTTTTTAAAAACGCACCGAATGTGGTAAAAATAGATGCCATACCAGTTGCAGTTGCAAAACCATCTTCTGCACCTTCTAACAAGCACATTTTCTCTATAAATTCAGAAGTATTTGGATTAGAATATCGGCTGTAAACATTGCCTTCTTTTTCATTGGCGAATAAAGCACGCATTTCTTCTGCATCATCAAACTTGTAGCTCGAGGTTAAATAAATTGGTGTAGAATGCTCTTTATGGCTACTTCTTTCTGTTTGAGTGCGGATGGCAATGGTTTCGAAATTTTCCATTTTTTATAGTTGAGTATTAAGATTTGAGTATTAAGATATGTGACCTATGTCTTTCTACTTGATACTATTTATTTGGTGTTTAAAATTTCTTCTTTAGGAATATTCAAGTGAATAGAAACATCATTTAAAATACCTAAAAGTGTACCTATTTTTATTGGATTATGCAAAGGAATTGTAACATGAAAACTTTCATTCCCCGAATTAAGAGTTAACCTCACATGACTTCCTTTTTGTCTTGACGTTTGATAACCAAATTTACCTAAGATTTTAATTAATTCTTTACCTGATAAATTTCTAGGGATCTTCATTTTATAAACCTTGTTTCGTCAAAAATCGATTTTATTATTTAAAAAGAATAGACGAATTATAGCCGATTTAAATGAAACTCACATCCAGTTATAAAGTAATCAATTCTTCTTTTACCAAATGTAAACGAATAATTTTAGGCATTTTATCATCTTCAAAGTGGCATTGAACAGCTTCTTTTATATTTACTTT
>JBBSRF010000022.1:0-16897 GCA_038243335.1 Sphingobacteriales bacterium | reverse complement strand
TTTTTTAAAATTTACGACAAGTATATTTTATCGGCTACGCCAGAGCGCTTTCTTTGCAAACGTGGTAATCGATTGATCTCTCAACCTATCAAAGGTACTGCGAAAAGAAACTTGGATAATGAAATAGATAAACAAGTTAAAATTGATTTAAAATCAAGTATTAAAGAGCAAGCAGAGAATGTAATGATTGTAGATTTAGTGCGTAACGATTTAACTAAATCGGCGGTAAAAGGCTCAGTAAAAGTAGATGAATTATTTGGAATTTATACTTTTACTCAAGTTCATCAGATGATTTCTACCATCAGTTGTGAGTTAAACCCAGCTATCCATTTTATAGAGGCAATCAAAAATACTTTCCCTATGGGTTCTATGACTGGCGCTCCAAAAATTAAAGCGATGCATTTGATAGATAAATATGAGTTGAGCAAACGTGGTGCATACTCTGGTTCTTTTGGTTGTATCAGTCCTGATGGAGATTTTGATTTTAACGTAATCATTAGAAGTATTTTATACAATTCAACTGAAAGATATTTATCATTCCAAGTTGGTGGTGCAATAACTTATGCTGCTAATGCCGAACAAGAATATGAAGAATGTTTATTGAAAGCTGCTGCTATTTTTAAAGTACTTGAAGGGGTTTAGTGTTAAGGGAAAGCTTAGATCAATATAGATTGTTTAGATAAAAAAAGGCCTAAGATTTCCAAATCTTACGCCTTTTAAAACTTTATTTAAGAACTCAATCTGTTTCTTAACCTCAATCTTACTTTTTATAATACTTCATCGCCGTTGGCAAATCTCTCTGGATTTGAGCAATTCTAGTATCATCTGCTGGGTGAGTACTTAAAAACTCTGGTGGTTTTTGAGATCCTTCACCAGCTTTAGCCATACGTTGCCAAAAGCTAACAGCTGTAGTTGGATTATAACCAGCCATAGCCATAAACGATAAGCCCATTTTATCTGCTTCTAATTCTTGTTGACGAGAATTAGGTAAGACATAACCCGCTTGGGCACCAATTCCAAATAGTTGATTAACAGTATTTTGTGTGCCCTCAGATTGACCGCTTACTAATACACCTGTTGCCAAGCCCCCCAATTGAGCAGTTAACATTTTAGATGCTCTTTCTACAGAATGTTGAGCAATAGCATGCGCAATTTCATGTCCCATTACCGTAGCTAGGCCAGCCTCATCTTTTGAAATTGGCAAAATGCCTGTGTAAACAGCAACTTTACCGCCTGGCATACACCAAGCATTTATTTCTGGGCTTTCAATCAAGTTAAATTCCCATTTGTAATTTTTAATTTGCTCACTATAACCATTCGCATTCATGTATTGAGTTACGGCGGCAGCAATCTTATTCCCTACTCTTTTTACCATCTGCGTATTCGCAGAATTGGTTGATACTACTTTAGTTTTTGGATCACTCAATAATTGAGAATATCCAATTGCAGCTTGTTGTTCCAAATCTGCAGCGTTTACCCCAAATGTTGAAACCTTGCGACCTGTTAAAGGAACTATCGAATTTGTACAAGATGATATGGCTAACAATGTAGATGCCATACATATAATCATTAATTTTTTCATTTTTAGTTTTTTATGAGCGTAATAATTTTAAAACTTAATTAGACAATAGCTAATATAATGCCAAAATCAATACTGTAATTTTGAAACATTCATTAGTTTTTACGTATTAACAATAAATCTTTAAATTTGTTTCTTTTTGAATAGATAGACTTTACTTTCTTTGCCTTTAAGTAATCTTTCTAAATTTTTTTGATGTGTAACTAAAATGAGCAAGCAAACGCAAATCCCATATAGTACTTCAGATTTGACAGAAGAATGTAGGATAAATACAATACCTATTGGAAAAGTAAAGCCAGCGCAAATTGAACTTAGAGAAACATATTTTGTTGTTAATAAAACCGTAACAAAGACAATAACGCAAAGTATAGCTGCCGATGAATTGA
The DNA here is from genome assembly GCA_038243335.1 of Sphingobacteriales bacterium. GTDB lineage: Bacteria > Bacteroidota > Bacteroidia > Sphingobacteriales > Sphingobacteriaceae > Pedobacter. Next base: position 14,932 of record JBBSRF010000022.1, on the reverse strand, counting down.
CTGCCAATATCATTCCAAATAGCGTAGCAACGCCTTTTCCACCTCTAAAACCTGCAAAGATTGGAAATAAGTGCCCCATTACAGCAATTACACCTAAAGCCAATTGATAGTTAACAAACTGTGAGGAAGTATGTGGACCTGTTACAGATAGGCCAATAAAATAAGCTAATTGTGTTGCAGTATAACCCTTAAAAATATCAATTAGCATTACGGCAATACCTGCTTTTTTACCCAAAACCCTAAAGGTATTGGTGGCTCCTGCATTACCGCTACCATACTCTCTTACATCTATACCATAAAAGGCTTGTCCCAACCAAACCGCAGTGGGTATTGAGCCAAATAAGTAAGCGAAAATAAGGGCTGAAATTGAATAAATCGAAATCATTAAAGCAATTATACTAAAAAATAAAATTCTAGTGTGAAAAAATTAACGATTAAAAAGCTTTTAAGCTTAAATCTAAACTCTTCACTGAGTGTGTTAAGATTCCCATTGAAATAAAGTCCACTCCGCAAGCTGCATATTGAATTACATTTTCTTCTAAAATACCTCCAGAAGCTTCAGTAACAAATTTACCTTCAATTAATTCAACCGCTTGCTTTAATAGTGGCAATTCAAAGTTATCAAGCATAATTCTATCAACATTACCTTGAGCAAGCACCTGCTTCAATTCTTCCATATTTCTCACCTCTATTTCTATGGCAAGATTTTTATTCTTTTCTTTTAAATAATTATTAGCTGCAATAATCGCACTTGCAATACCACCTGCATAATCAACATGATTGTCTTTGATTAAAATCATGTCATACAAACCTATACGATGGTTTACTCCTCCACCAATTTTAACAGCCCACTTCTCTAAATATCTTAAACCTGGAGTTGTCTTTCTTGTATCTAAAACCTTTGTTTTATAGGGCTTTAATAACTGTACAATTCTATTGGTGGTTGTGGCAATCCCGCTCATGCGTTGCATACAATTTAACACTAATCTTTCGGCTAGTAAAATAGCATGCGTGGATCCTTCTACAATAAATGCTATATCTCCAAATTTAACAGATGCTCCGTCAGCTATTAAAATATCTACTTTAAGTGAAGAGTCAATTCGATTAAATATTTCTACAGCCAATTCTACACCGGCTAAAATACCATCATCTTTAACAATTAGCTTTGCCTTGCCTTTAGTGCCTAATGGTATGGTAGAAAGCGAAGTATGATCTCCATCACCAATGTCTTCGGCGATAGCATTTTTAATAAAAAGATCAATTATATTTTTATCCAATTCAGTATTTTTTATTACAAAACTAACAATTTACAGCTTAAAATCTATTCCTTATCTGCTTCTATCCGTAATTCGGTGATTAAGAAAGTGTTAGAAGATTTTTTAAGCGCCATTGATATAGTCACTCTGAATTTACCATTCTTAGTATGTAAAGAAAGGATAACTAATCGAAAAGGAACGTTATTCAGCTGATGGATAATAGAAACCTTAACAGGGGGGGTTTTGATAAAGAAGTCTTTTAAAATTTGTTCTGCTTGTGCTTTACTGTATACATCTTCTTGATCTATAATGATCAAATCTATAGACGATGAGAAAATTTTAGCAATTTCTTTAGAGTTTCCTGACTTGAAATTCGCAGCAAGTTGCTCTCCAACATCCGACTGTAGTGCATTATTTAAAGGAAATTGCACCAATAAGAATAAAAAAGCAAGTAATGGTTTTATCATGTGTATTATTTAACAGTAAATATTAAGCCAAAATTATGCCACTAACAAATCATAATATGGAAAAACTTATAATTAGAGTGGTTTTAAATTTATATTTGCTTAAATAACAATGCCAAAGTAGTAAAATTTGACTTGTTTAATTCATAAAAAGCAAATTTAATGAAATCAAAAAAACTCGTATTACTTATTCTTGATGGTTGGGGGTATGGAAAAAAGGATAAATCAGATGCAATATATGCAGCAAACACTCCATTTTTCGATTCACTAATTAAAAAATATCCTAATTCAAAATTAGCAGCATCTGGTGAAGCAGTAGGTTTACCCGAAGGACAGATGGGTAACTCTGAGGTTGGACACATGAATTTAGGTGCTGGAAGAGTTGTATTTCAAGAATTAGGGAGAATAAATAAAGCAGTTGTAGATCAAACTTTACAACAAAATGAAACGCTAGTAAAAGCATTTAAGTATGCTATGGACCATAATAAAGCAGTTCATTTTATAGGTTTAGTATCTGATGGTGGTGTACATGCGCATATTAATCATCTAAAAGCATTATGCGATATTGCGAATGAAAAAGGCTTAAAAGATGTATTTATTCATGCATTTTTAGATGGAAGAGATACTGATCCAAATTCGGGATTAGGTTTTATTAAAAGTTTAAACGAACATTTAAAAATCTCTACTGGTAAAATTGCGAGTTTAATCGGTCGCTATTACGCAATGGATAGAGATAGTCGCTGGGAAAGAGTAAAACTAGCTTATAATGTAATGGTAAATGGCTTTGGAGAAAAAAGCAATAACCCTGAAGAAGCTATTCAAAAATCTTACAATGAAGGTATAACTGATGAATTTGTTAAACCAATAGTAATCATTAATGAAAGCGGAAGTCCAATAGCAACCATCAAAAGCGATGATGTGGTGATTTGCTTTAACTATAGAACAGATAGAGGAAGAGAAATCACTGCAGCTTTAAGTCAGCATGATTATCCTGATTTTGGAATGAAAAAGTTGCCTTTGTATTATGTTACTATGACCACTTATGATGAGAATTTTGAAAACATAAAGATTGTATTTACTAAAGATGATTTATCTAATACTTTAGGCGAAGTTTTAGAGGCTAATCACAAAAATCAAATCCGCATTGCGGAAACAGAAAAATATCCTCATGTTACGTATTTCTTTTCTGGTGGCAGAGAAAGTGAATTTAAGAATGAGAAAAGAATTTTAATACCATCCCCTAAAGTTGCTACCTATAATTTGCAGCCTGAAATGAGTGCTGCAGGAATTAGAGACGCGATTAACAAAGAATTAGCTACCGGATGGCCTGATTTTGTTTGCCTAAACTTTGCAAATCCAGATATGGTTGGCCACACAGGTTTTTTTGATGCTGTAGTGAAAGCTGTAGAAACTGCAGATGCTTGCGCTGCAGAGGTTGTAAAAACAGGAATTGAAAATGGTTATTCTTTTATTATCTTGGCAGACCATGGTAACTCTGAATTTATGATTAACAATGATGGCTCAGTTAATACGGCACACACTACTAATTTAGTGCCTTGTATTTTAATTGATGAGGATTATAAAAGCATAACCGATGGGAAATTAGGCGATATTGCCCCTACCATCTTAAAAATAATGGGCATTGAAATTCCAGCTATAATGACGGGGAATTGTTTAGTTTAATGAGAAAGATAATTTTTTACTGCTTAATTCTTTTCTGCAGCTCTTGTACTTTAAAAGAACAAGAGAAAGCCGCTGGTAAAACATATTTTGATTTAGAAAGCTATTTCAAATCTGAGGCAAATCGATTATCTAAAGCTAATCTTCAAATTGATAAAACTGTATTGGTTAATGGAGAAAGCGAAGAAAAAAATGTTAAAATTAACAATTGGGAAAAAGAACTTGAATCCTTTACTTCTTCAGACATTAATAAAACTTCTTGGCGTGGGGCATTTAAAATTAAAAAAGATTTCTCCACAGAAACCTACGTTTCCGATAACGAGAAAATAAATGTGAAAAAAGTAGAAATAACTTACCGTAAAAATATAATTTATGGGATCAAAATTTTTATTACAACTACAAATAGACTTTACACCTCAAAAGATAGCCTGATTTATTATCCTGATAGTTTGTATCAAATTAAAAAAGTGCAACAAATTAAATTAATGGATAAAAAAATGTATGATATTACTGGTAGGTTTTAAATCAAAAGAGGCTCAAAAACAAATGCTTTTGAGCCTCTTTTGATGATGATATAATTTTCTTTATTTTAAACTACTAACTTGAGCTTTAACGTAATCTACCCAACCAATAATGTCTTTTCTTAGCGGCTGCATGGTTAACACCTTTTGAAAATCTGAGATAGAATTATTGAATAAGGCAACACAAGCTAATTTTTCTGTGTTTTTTTTAACCTTATAAGATTTAAATATGGCATAATCTTTATAAGCTAAGCCTCTATTTTGCAATATTTGTACATCTTCTTCTCCATTAATTTCAATCGCTTTAGTAAAATCTTTAATACCAGATAAGTAAAAATTCTCTCTCATTTGATTTAATGATTCTCTTGGAGAATTTGCTATATTTAATCTAGCTTTTCCACGATAATAATAAGCAGAATAATCGATTGGCTTTACAGTGATCAAACGACTGTATACAGATATTGAATTTTCGAAATCTCCAGATTGAAAATAAGAGTAACCCAACATTTTTAAAATATTTGCATTATTTGGATCTGTATTATCTGCTTTCTCTAATTGTACGATTGCGTTTTTATAATCTCCATTTATCCAAGCCTGTTTCCCCATTTTCTCAAAATTACCTTGAGCAAAAGTTGTAGAATAAATAGTAGTTGCAATTAATAAAACAATAGACTTTTTATAATATTTCATTCAATTTTTTTTAGTTAAAATTACAATCACCTTAAAATAAGTTAGTTAAAGATAGCCGTAATCTACATTTACTAATATACAATTTTCGTACCATTTGTAATTACCATAAATAAACGTTAATTTATTTTAATTATGATATACAGGCCTTAATATTTTTTTAGGCTGACTTTTTAACATGTATTTTTTAGATTTATTCTTTTGGCACAAGAGTTGAAATTAGAAGTATAAATACAACGTTTATAATTTATTACGGCAAGGCTGTCAGTTTGTCGTTAAGAAATATTTAAAAAGACCTTATTAATGAGTAAAGAAGATCAATTTGATTTTAGCCACGCACTACCAATGATAAATGAAGACACAGAGTTTTTTCCATTGATGTCTCAACAAGATGAAGATGAGATGAATAATGAAGAAACACCAGATATTCTTTCAATTCTTCCACTAAGAAATACAGTTTTATTTCCTGGAGTTGTAATTCCAATTACAGTTGGGAGAGATAAATCAATCAAATTAATAAAAGAAGCATACAAAGGAGATCGAATTATTGGTGTAGTTTCTCAAAGAGATGTATCTATAGAAGACCCAACATTTGAGCAATTAAATTCAGTGGGTACGGTAGCGCACATTATAAAAATGTTGCAAATGCCTGATGGCAATACAACGGTTATTATACAAGGTAAACAACGTTTCCAATTAGTTGAAGAAGTTCAGTCTGAACCTTATTTTAAAGTTATCGTTGCTAAATTCGCAGAGTCTAAGCACAAGGCTGATAAAGAATTTAAAAATTTGGTAGCCTCTATTAAAGAGATGTCTTCTCAAATCATTCAGCTATCGCCTAACATTCCAAGTGAAGCGGGCATTGCTTTAAAAAACATAGAAAGCACATCTTTCTTAATCAATTTCATCTCCTCAAATATGAATGCAGATGTAGCTGACAAGCAAAAGATGCTAGAAATGGGCAATCTGCGTAAAAGAGCAGAAATGGTAATGGAGCTTTTAACAACTGAATTGCAGATTTTAGAGCTTAAAAGTCAAATCCAAACTAAAGTACGAACTGATTTAGATAAACAACAGAGAGATTATTTCTTAAATGCGCAGTTAAAAACCATCCAAGAAGAACTGGGAGGAAATTCTAACGATTTAGAGTATGAAGCTTTACAAGCTAGAGCTAAAAAGAAAAAATGGGCAAAAGGAATTAGCGATCATTTTAACAAGGAATTAGAAAAATTAGGTAGAATGAATCCGCAAGCGCCAGATTATTCTATACAAATGAATTATTTAGAGTTATTGCTTGATTTACCTTGGAATGATTTTACAAAAGATAATTTCGACCTTAAAAGAGCGCAGCGTATCTTAGATAAAGACCATTTTGGTTTAGAAAAAGTTAAACAACGTATTATAGAATATTTGGCTGTCCTGAAATTAAAAAAAGACATGAAAGCCCCTATTCTGTGTTTAGTTGGCCCTCCAGGAGTTGGAAAAACCTCTCTAGGAAAATCTATTGCAAAAGCCATTAATCGTAAATACGTACGTATTGCTTTAGGAGGTGTTAGAGATGAAGCAGAAATTCGAGGTCACAGAAAAACATATATTGGCGCTATGCCAGGTCGAATTATTCAGTCTATTAAAAAGGCAGGTGCTGCTAATCCAGTTTTTGTTTTAGATGAGATTGATAAGGTAGGCTCAGATCATAGAGGCGATCCCTCATCAGCTCTGCTAGAAGTTTTAGACCCAGAACAAAACAATGCATTTAATGATCATTATGTAGAAGCAGATTACGATTTGTCTAATGTATTGTTTATTGCTACTGCTAACTCTTTAAGTTCTATACAGCCTGCTTTATTAGATCGTATGGAGATTATTGAAGTAAACGGATACACTATTGAAGAGAAAATTGAAATCGCTAAAAAGTACTTATTACCCAAACAAAAAGAACAACACGGCTTAAAATTAAAAGATATTACAATTAAATCCTCATTAATTGAGAAAGTGATTGAAGATTATACTCGCGAAAGTGGTGTACGAGGTTTAGAGAAAAAAATTGGTTCCTTGGTACGTGGTATTGCTACAAAGATTGCAATGGAAGAAACTTATGAACCAAATTTAAACTTAGCAGATGTTGAGCGTATTTTAGGTGCGCCTATTTATGATAAAGATTTGTATGAAGGTAATGAAGTTGCGGGAGTTGTAACAGGTTTAGCTTGGACATCTGTGGGAGGCGATATTCTTTTTATTGAAGCTAGTTTAAGCCCAGGAAAAGGTAAATTAACCCTAACAGGAAATTTGGGAGAGGTAATGAAGGAATCAGCTGTAATTGCTTTGGCTTACCTGAGAGCTCATGCTGATCTTTTTGAAATTGACAACGAACTTTTTAATCATTTCGATATTCATATCCATGTACCGGCGGGCGCAACACCTAAAGATGGTCCATCTGCAGGTATAACTATGCTTACTGCGTTAACATCTGTATTTACACAACGTAAATTAAAATCTAACTTGGCTATGACTGGCGAAATTACACTTCGTGGTAAAGTATTGCCAGTCGGTGGAATTAAAGAAAAAATATTAGCTGCAAAAAGAGCAAATATCAAAGAGATCATTCTATGTAAGTCCAACAGAAAAGATATTTTAGAAATTAAAGAAGATTATATTAAAGATTTAAAATTTCATTATGTTAGTGAAATGAGAGAAGTAGTTGACTTGGCGTTAATGAAAGATAAAGTGAAAAATGCGCAAGATTTAAGTTTTAAAAAACCTATATTAACTGCATAAAATGAGGCTAAAGTTCCTACTTACTATTTCGTTATTTACTGTTAGTATAGGGAGTTTTGCCCAAAATTTTAAAAATGAATTTGGATTTAAGAGCGATAATGATGCTTATCTATTTTATGGTCAAGATCGTTACTATACGAATGGTTTATTTTTAAATTTTAGACATGCAATAGATCAACAGAAATTAAATAATCATTTAGAAAAAATTACCTATGAAATTTCTATTGGTCAAAAAATTTATAATCCAATTTCTGGGTATAGACCAAAAATTGAAACTCAGGACAGACCTTTTGCCGGTTATCTTTACGCTGGAGCAAGCGTTAATCTTTTCTATAAAAAAGAAAGTTCCTTAAAATTCGGTTTAGAACTCGGTACAATTGGGCCAGACGCCTTAGGAGAAGATGCACAAAAACTATTACACAAGTTAGTTGGCTTTTATGAAATTAAGGGGTGGGAATATCAAATTAAAAACGAAAAAGCAATTAACTTATCTACACAATTTACTAAATTATTAGGCCGTTCTTCAATCTATAAATCTGATTTTTCTTTAGAGAGTTATGCAAATGTTGGCACAACCTTTAGTGGTGCAGGAATAGGCATGTTATTTAGATCAGGAAATTTTAATCAATTATTTAACTCATCTTACACCAACTCGTTAATTAGTAACAACAGCAAAACAGAGAAATTAGTTAAAAATGAGTTATTTTTCTACGCAAAACCGCAGTTAAACTATATTGCCTACGACGCAACAATTCAAGGAAGTATGTTTAACAATAAGAGTCCGCTTACTTTTAATATAAAACCTTTAGTTTTTGTACAACAAATTGGTTTTAATTATAGCTCACCACGATATACTTTTGATTTTAGTTTATACTTTAAATCTAAAGAGGTTAAAAGCAAAGCCAAAGCCCATCAATATGGATCAATTTCTATGTTTTATAGATTTAACTAAAATACGTTAATCCATTCCAGGTTTTTTTCTAGTTTCTTTTCTCGATGAAATCATCAATTTACTTTGAAGCCTTTTTTCTATTACTGATTTGGGTATTTTAGTCGGCTTACGTTTCTTTTGTATATGTAAAGTTTTAATCAATAAAGCTTCCAATTTTAAAATTGTTCGCTGTTTATTTAAAAGCTGGCTCCTATCTTCTTGAGAAACAATGTGTAAATTACCTTCAGAATCTAACCTTGTTGATAGCCTTATAGAAATTAATTCTTTCTGTTCATCAGTAAAATGAGCGCTGTTGGCAACATTAAAAATCAATTCTACCTTACTAGAAACTTTATTTACATTTTGCCCTCCTTTTCCGCCGCTTCGAGATGTTTTAAAATTACATTCTTTTATTAGCTGTTCTTTGGCAGGTATCATCGTACAAAGGTAAACTATCGAAAGTTTATATTATAATTAATCCTTTTTTCTACTTTTATAAAACGAAATCAAAGTATTATCTTTGTATTACATGAGAAAAAATCTAGTGGTTGCCATTGATGGCTATTCTTCTTGCGGAAAAAGTACTTTGGCAAAAGCATTGGCTAAAAAATTAGGTTTTATTTATATTGATAGCGGAGCGATGTACAGGGCCGTTACTTTATACTTTATTCGCAATAAAGTTGATGTTAATAATCCTGATGCAGTAAAAGATGCCTTACAACATATCGAATTAAATTTCCATTCTAGAGATTACGAATCTCATATCTTACTTAATGGCGAAGAAGTTTCTGATGAGATTAGGTTAATGCCAGTTTCTGAAAATGTAAGTGAAGTTTCTGCCAACAAATCCGTTCGCCATGATATGGTTAAGCAACAGCAAAGAATGGGTAAGATTAAAAACATTGTAATGGATGGCCGTGACATAGGCACAGCAGTTTTCGAAGATGCGCAGGTTAAATTTTTTATGACTGCAGACCCAAAAATTAGAGCAGAAAGAAGACATAAGGAGATGATATCCAAAGGTGATACTACTACAACCTTAGCAGAAGTTTTTGAAAATTTGGCACATCGTGATTTCTCCGACACAACACGTAAAGAAAGCCCTCTAACTAGAGCAGAGGATGCCATTATTTTAGACAATACCGCCATTACTGAATTAGAGCAATTAGAATTTGCCTTAAGTAAAGTTCAGCCTTACTTAGTAAACTAAACTTAATCACATTTTTTTCCGTTGTTTTCCTAAACAAAATTGGTACTTTAGACCAATCAAAAACCAACCACATGAGATGTATTATGCTGCTTAAATCTATTTTTATCTTTACCTTATTTATTTTTTCAGCAGAATTTGTAAGCGCTCAAAAAGGCTGGATTAATCTTTTTAATGGCAAAGATTTAAAAGATTGGACAGTGAAAATTTCCAAGCATGAAGTTGGAGAGAATTATGCGAATACATTTATAGTAGAAGATGGCTTGATGAAAGTGCGTTATGATGGCTATACCAATTTCAATCAGCAATATGGGCATATATTTTACAAAACACCTTTTTCATACTATCTCTTAAAAATACAATACAGATTTGTTGGCGAACAGGCTAAAGGAGGTGAAGGCTGGGCCTATAGAAATAGTGGCGCCATGTTACATAGCCAAGATCCTAAAACAATGCTAAAAGATCAAGATTTCCCTATTTCGGTTGAAGCTCAAATATTAGGTGGTGACGGTAAAGGCGAGAGACATACCAGTAATGTTTGTACTCCTGGTACAAACATATTCTTAGATCATCAATTATATAAAAATCATTGTTTCGGTTCGAAATCTAAAACTTATGATGGCGACCAATGGGTAACTGCAGAGTTTTTAGTTTTAGGCGATTCTTTAATTCAGCATATCTTAGAAAAAGAAGTCGTTTTACAATATTCCAAGCCACAAATTGGTGGTGGCAACATTAGTAATTTTGACCCTAAAATTAAAGAGGATGGTAAAGCGCTAACTAGCGGTTTTATCTCTTTACAGAGTGAAAGTCACCCGATAGAATTTAAATCTGTGCAACTCTACAACCTTGCACCTTTAGCTAAAAACAAAGCAAAGCTTGATAAAAAGATTAAAGAACTTTTGAAGTAGAATTTATTTTAATTTTAATTTAAAAATATAATTCGCAAATCTACAGATGAAAAAATCTATTATCATATTAACCATTCTCTTAATTGGTTTAAATACTTTTGCTCAGCAATACTATACTGTTAAAGAAATTCCAAGCCCTAAAATAAAAGGACAAGATTATTTTGTAAGTAATCCTGATGGCATTTTAAGCAAAGTCGAATCTATAAATCATAAATTATTTCAACTAGAGCAACAAACAAAAATAGAGTTTGCCGTAGTGGTGGTAAATAATTTTGATGAAGATTTTGAAGATTTTGAATTTGCAAAAGCTTTATTCGATCAATGGGGAATTGGTAAAGCTGGCAGTAATAATGGTCTTTTATTATTTATTGCAAAAGATAGAAAAAAGTATAGATTCATTAGTGGATCTGGTGTGGAGGGCTTATTACCAGATGTTGTGTTAAAACAAATTGGCCAACGTAATTTAGTGCCTGCATTTAGAGAAGGAAAGTATGATGAAGGTATAATTAATACCATAAATGAAATTAATTATAAACTAACTAATCCACAAAGCAAAGCGGAAATACAAAGTTTAATCAGTCAAGAAAAAAAGAAAAGTTTCGATTGGAAATTTGCCTTAGGGAGTTCCATGTTAATTATTTTATTGTTTTTTATCGTTTTTAAATTAGTGAATAAAAAATCTAAAAAAACTGAAGATTTAAATAGTAAGTTACCTAAAACTGCTACTGAAATTAAAAAAAACAAGCAGCTTAAAAATGTTAAAAAAATCAAAAAGGTTTTAAAAATTGATCAAACAAATAGGAATGGTTATGATGCTGTTTCAACCAAAGGTTGTGCTGGCATATTTTTCTTTGTATTTTTCTCTATTTTTATTTTAGTATTCTCAGGAGGTTTTGGTCTTTTTGAACATTTTAGCATCACTTATATTCCAGTAATTTTATATATAATCCTAGCCATTGGGCTATTTTTTCGTTACTATGCTTACATCGCAAATATACGTAGAGATCATTTTGATGATGAAAACTTTTTCGAAGCCGTTAAAGAATTTCATGCTAAAAAGTGGTGGCTGATTATTTTTTCTCCTTTAATTATTATTGCTTTAATCATCCACGCTACCAAACGCGTTAAAACATTTAATAGATTTAAACCGCTGTTTGATAGTCGAAATAAAGGAATGTTTAGGTTAGACCGAGATATCAATTTAGAAGGAGAACCATTTTTATCAAAAGGACAACGAGCAGAAGAACTTAATCAGGCTTATGATTATGACATTTGGCAAAGTGAAGATCAAAAAGAACATCTTGTTAAAGCTTGGCCTGCAGAAAAATATGATCAATTTACTGAATGCCCGAATTGTAAATTTAGAACTTACCAACTCAATAAAAAAGAAACGATAAAAGCGGCAACTTATAGTAATTCTGGACAAGCTAAATTGAGCAATGTATGTAGTTTTTGCGACCATGTTGAGTTTATCAAATGGATTACTTTAGCACAATTAGTACGTTCAAGTTCATCTGGAGGAAGCTCATCTTCTGGAGGCAGTTCTTCTTCATCAAGTAGTGGTAGTTTTGGTGGCGGAAGGAGTAGCGGCGGTGGTGCAGGCGGAAGTTGGTAACTTATAAGCGTTTTTGCCAGCAATCTGAATTTAAAAGTAGTTTGCTAACATCAAAGATAGATGGCCACAGACGTTGAAAAATCATTTTCGGGTAGACAAAACTTTACGCCCATTTCCAAATTTTTAAGTGTTATTTTCTTGTTAATAACAAATATTTAGGGCTATTAAAAAATGGTTTATTACTTTTGACACATAAAATAACTCCCAATCGAGTTATTATAACCTGATGCATTAGTAAATTAATTCATCTATTATATCATATTATGAAATACAAATTTCCCCTATTTTTAATTATACTACTTCTTTTTTGCCTTAATTTAAGCGCCCAAGACTTGTATAAAGTTACTGCAGATAAATTAAGAGTTAGAGAAACTAATAGTACTGACAGCAAAATTATTGGTTTTATCCCACAGGGAGAAAATGTACAAGTATTAGACTCAACCAATGCCAAATATTTTAAAGTTAAAGTAACCAATGGTGAAGGCTATGTGAGCAGTGAGTTTTTAACAAGAGTATCTCCTGCAAAAGTTCAAAAAGTACAAACGAATGTCACGCAAATTAAAGCTCCTGAAATAAAAAAAGATTCAAATATTTTATTTATAAGCTTAGTGACAATAGTTTTGTTACTGATGTTATTCCTTATTTTTAAATTCTTAAAACATCGTAAAACTTCAATGATATTGGCAACCGTTGGTGTTATTGCGATAGGCTATTTATGCTTCACCATGTTTTTAGTACAAAAAAAGATTAATGGAAAGTTTACAAGTGATAGCGATACTCAATACTTGTCTTTTGAATTTAAACCTAAAGATTCTGTAACCATTGAAGATACTTATGCTGATTCTCTTTTTACTGCTCATTATGTAATTGAAGGTGATATGATTAAATTTAAACAACAAGAGAATACCATTCTATTATTGATTAGAGATAGCAAAACGTTAATTGGAGAGGGATTTACTAAGGGTGTTTACAATAAGAATTAGATGCGTTGTTTTTAGATGGTATTTAGTATATAGTATTTAGATATAGCTACTGAAAACAACATATTAATCAAGAGATTAGCGTTTCGAATCTCAAATAACTGATAAATCTGAATTTTTAATATAGATAAAATGTAGCATGATTTGTCTTATTTAGGTATGCAATATGCAACCTGCCTTTCTTACACTACCCTACATTTTAAACCTGTCCCGATAGTTATCGGGAGAGCGGATTAGCCCACAACGGAGTGCAACGAAGCGAGGACTACAATCGAAAAGCGGGACTGGTGTTCCCCAAGAATTACTGAACCTTCATTTTCAAATAATTTAAAAATAACAACTAACTAGATGCTGACCACGAAGTAGCTACAATACCAATAAAAAAACAATATTTAATTGTAAAATAAATTCAGCAGGGCGAATACTATAGTTAAATTATACTTAATAAGCTAAACATCAATAACATTAATCTAAAAAATTCTTTTCTTTTTAAAAAGAAATACCTACCTTTGCAGTCCCTAAATAGGGAACAAAGGAGATTATTAATTAATGGCTAAAAAACAAGTAGCAGAAAAAGAACTAGAGGCAACAAATGCCGAACTACAAGGTGCAGACGCTCGTCTAACCGAGAAAGAAACAATTGAGTCAGAAGCTGATTCGGTTTCTATCGAACAAATCAAATCATCTTTATTAACACCAGATCAAGATTTTGACTGGGATGCAGATGATAAAGTATTTGGTAATTACAGTGATGATGACCGTAAAAAGTTTGAAGACATGTATACTGATACTTTCAATCAAATCACACAAGGCGAAATCATTGCTGGTATCGTTGTGTCTATTAACAACAAAGACGTAGTATTAAATGTTGGATTTAAATCTGACGGTTTAGTTTCTACATCTGAGTTTAGAGATACGCCTGATTTGAAAATTGGCGATTCAGTGGATGTTTTCGTAGAAGCTCCAGAAGATGCGAATGGTCAGTTGATTTTATCTCGTAAGAGAGCAAAAACTCAACGTTCATGGGAAACTATTAACGCTGCATTAGACAATGATACTATCATTAATGGTTACGTGAAGAGCCGTACTAAAGGTGGTTTAATTGTTGACATTATGGGTGTAGAAGCGTTCTTACCTGGTTCTCAGATTGACATTAAGCCTATCCGCGATTATGATATTTACGTGGGTAAAACAATGGAATTCAAAGTTGTTAAAATTAACCATGAGTTTAAAAACGTAGTTGTTTCTCATAAAATCTTAATTGAAGACGATTTAGAAAGCCAAAAAGTTGAAATTGTTTCTAAATTAGAAAAAGGACAGGTATTAGAAGGTACTGTGAAAAACATTACTGACTTTGGTGTGTTCATCGATTTAGGTGGTGTTGACGGATTATTGCACATTACTGATATTTCTTGGGGCCGCATAGAGCATCCAAAAGAAGTATTGTCATTAGATGAGAAAATCAACGTTGTTGTTTTAGACTTTGATGATGAGAAAAAACGTATTGCTTTAGGTTTAAAACAATTAACTCCTCACCCTTGGGAAAATTTAGATCCTAATTTAGCGATTGGTTCTAAAGTTAAAGGTAAAATTGTTACTGTAGCTGATTACGGTGCTTTCTTAGAAATCATTCCAGGTGTTGAAGGTTTAATCCACGTTTCAGAAATGAGCTGGTCACAAAACTTACGTTCACCTCAAGAATTCTTAAAAGTTAGCGATGAAATCGAAGCTGAAGTTTTAACTTTAGACAGAGACGAGCGCAAAATGAGCTTAGGTATTAAACAATTAACTCAAGATCCTTGGGGTAATGTTGCCGAGAGATATGAAATTGGTAGCAAGCATCAAGCTGTAGTTAAAAACATGACTAACTTTGGTGTTTTTGTTGAAATTGAAGAAGGAATTGAT
>JBBSRF010000021.1:0-17369 GCA_038243335.1 Sphingobacteriales bacterium | reverse complement strand
ATGAGGGCATGGCCATTGAAGGTAATTCTCAAGATATACAACAAAACAACAGACGTAAATTTACTTATGACAACCAAAAAAGATTAATAAAAATAACGGTTGAGGAACAGTATGTGAATAATAATGGATCTCCAACTACAAACTTTTTATTAACTGACACGTATGATATCAACTGGAATTCCAATAATAACATCTCCACTATTAGACGTACTTATACTGGTCAAGCAAATACAGGTGGAATAAGTTATTGGATATATAATTTTGAAGGGTATTCTAATAAATATTTAAATACTTTAAAACCTAAAAACATTGGTTTAGACATCTTCGGTTCTCAAGGTTATCCTTCAATTATAGAAGGTGGCGGAAATGGATATTTGTTAAACGGCCCATTTTTTGCAGGAGCGCAATTGCCAACTAAAATTATACAACAAGGTTTTGCTAAAAATAATGAACCAGTTCAAAGCGAAATTATTAGAACTTATGATTTTGAAAAGGATTCACAAAACAGAATTACTGTATTAAAACCAAAAGGCCAAAGCTTTAGATTTAATTATAAGTAGGTATTGAAATTAATTATTGATCAATATACTGCACTTGTAGTTGTTTAATAAATAAAGAGTTGTTATTTGTTTAGTTAAAAATAGCAACTTTATTTATACTTGATAAGTTTATAAGCAAAATAAAAAAATTATTAATTTCAAAAAACTCAGATAGAAATGACTTTTTTATTTAAAATACTGCTTTAGCAATATTTTTTGTCTGCTCTGGCTTGCCCATGGTGTAATAATGCAAAACTGGAGCTCCAAATTCAATTAATTCTTTACTCTGCTTTATCATTGATTCTGTTCCAATTTCTTTAGCTTCTGCGTTATTTTTAGCATGTGATAACGCATCTGTTAATTCTTCTGGTAAATCGATGTGAAAAATCTTTGGTAGTACAGTTAATTGAGAAAGGGTACTGATTGGCTTTAAGCCTGGTATAATTGGTACATTGATGTCATTTTCCCTACATTTTTTAACAAAATCAAAATATTTCTGATTGTCGAAAAACATTTGAGTTACTATAAATTCTGCACCCATTTCAACTTTTTTCTTTAAATATTTAAAATCAGCATTTAAGTTAGGGGCTTCAAAATGTTTTTCAGGATAACCGGCAACACCGATACAAAAATCACTATTAAAGGTATCAATATCTTCATGAAGAAATTTTCCTTCATTATGATTTTTAATATGTTGAATTAAGTCTGTAGCATAATTATGTCCACCTGCACTAGGTATAAAAGAATTATCTGCTATTCTTGCATCGCCACGTAGTGCCAAAACATTGTCTATTCCTAAAAATTGTAAATCTATTAATGCATTTTCTGTTTCTTCTTTTGTGAAACCACCACAAATTAAATGAGGTACAGCGTCAATTTTATACTTATGAATAATTGCCGCACAAATGGCAATCGTACCCGGACGCTTTCGGTAAGAAACCTTTCTTAACAAACCATCTTCCTGTTCTTTATAGATATAATCTTCTCTTAAAGAAGTCACATCAATAAACGGAGGATTGAATTCTAACAATGGATCAATTGCATCGTAAACCCATTGAATGCTTTGACCTTTAATTGGTGGTAAAAGTTCAAATGAGAATAATGTTTTACCTTTTGCATTTTTGATGTGATCTGTAATCTTCATGAGGGTTATATGTTTCGAGTTGCGTGTTGCCTGTCTTGATGCTTATTTGGATAGTTGTTGATAATATTTAATGAAGCCACTCAATAATTTTCTTGTTATTTCCACTTTCATCAATAAAGTTCTAAGAAGTACTTCATTGATATATTTTTGATCAGATGCTATATAAATCTGAGTTTCTCGCTCATATAATGAACCTCTTGCGATAAAGAAGAATTGAATACTGTCTTTTGGATAGTTTCTTCCGCAGCCTTCTGCAATATTTGAAGCTATGGACACAGCAGATCTTCTCATTTGGCTAGTTAATCCAAATAATTCATCTTTAGGGAATAATTTAGAGGCATTGTAAATTTCATTTGCTAAAATTCTCGCTTCCTTCCAAACATCTAAATCTGTGTATGCTTTTTTTTCCATTTTGTTCTGTTTACATTTTATTAATCATATTTTTTGATTAATTGGCTTCTGCAATCATATTCTAATTTAATCTATTTTGGTAAACTCCCAAACCGGTAACTCGCAACAGAAAGCTGGCAACAAATTAATACGCAAGGTTTGGAGAAAGCCATTTCTCTGCTTCTTCGAAATCCATATTCTTTCTTTCCGCGTAATCGGCTACTTGGTCTTTGGTGATTTTACCTAAACCGAAATACTTTGATTCTGGATGTGAGAAATAGAAACCACTCACTGCTGCAGTTGGATACATGGCGTAACTTTCTGTAATATTTAATCCTATTTTATTTGGAGCATCTAGCAGGGCGAATAAAGTGCCTTTTTCAGTGTGTTCAGGGCAAGCAGGATAGCCTGGTGCAGGGCGAATACCTATATATTGTTCCTTAATTAATTCTTCATTGCTTAACTTTTCTTCTTTTGCATATCCCCAATATTCTTTTCGAACAATTTCATGTAGTTTCTCAGCAAATGCTTCTGCTAAACGATCTGCTAAAGCTTTAGCCATAATGCTATTGTAATCGTCAAAATTTTTCTCAAATTCTGCTACCAATTCATCACATCCGATACCCGTTGTGGCTGCAAAAGCACCAAAATAATCTTGCACTCCACTTTCCTTTGGTGCGATAAAATCTGCTAATGCATAATAGGGTTGTCCCTCAACTTTTTCAGATTGCTGTCTTAAAGTATGAATGACTACTTTTTCATTTTTACCAATCTTAAGTTTATCATCATTTTTTAAGCTATTGCTATCGAGCTTTAATTCAATATCATCATCATTAATCGTATTTGCTGGCCAAAAACCAATAACCGCATTCGCCGTTAGTAGTTTCTCATCTACAATGCGCTTTAGTAATGCTATCGCATCATCAAAAAGTTTTTTAGCTTCATCTCCAACGTTTTTATCATCAAATATTCTTGGATAGCTACCACGTAATTCCCAGGTATGGAAAAACGGTGTCCAATCTATATAAGGTAATAAATTTTCAAGCGGATAATTTTCAATTACTTTTGTTCCTGTAAAAGTAGGCGCAGGAGCAACTTGAGCTAAATCTAATTGAAACTTGTTTGCTCTCGCTTCCTCAATAGTTTTATATCTTTTATCAGACTTTTTATTTAAATGTGCTTCACGAGCTTTGTCATACTCTGCTTTAATGCCAGATACGTAATCAGCTTTAGCTGTAGCGCTCATCAATGTGCTACAAACAGTAACACTTCTAGAGGCATCTAAAACATGTATGGTAGGTCCAGAATAATTCGGCGCAACTTTTACTGCAGCATGTATCCTTGAAGTAGTTGCGCCGCCTATAATTAATGGAATAGTAAATTTTTCACGTTCCATTTCTTTAGCAAAATGAACCATTTCATCTAATGAAGGCGTAATAAGTCCACTTAAACCAATAATATCAGCATTAATTTCTCTGGCTTTTTTAATGATCTCTTGCGCAGGAACCATCACACCCATATCTACAATTTCGTAATTATTACAAGCTAAAACTACACCAACTATATTTTTACCGATATCATGAACATCACCTTTAACGGTTGCCATCAGCACTTTTCCTGCAGAAGAACTTTGAGCTTGATCTGGGTTTTTTAGTTTTTCCTCTTCAATAAAAGGAAGTAAATAAGCTACCGCTTTTTTCATTACCCTTGCAGATTTTACAACTTGGGGTAGAAACATTTTCCCTGCGCCAAATAAGTCGCCTACAATGTTCATCCCATCCATTAATGGACCTTCAATTACTTGTATTGGTCGTGGATATTTCTGACGGGCTTCTTCCACATCATCATCTAGGTATTCAATAATTCCTTTCACTAAAGCATGCGAAAGTCTTTCTTCAACGTTTCCTTCCCTCCATCCTTCATCACGAATTATCTCTTTGCCTTTACTCTTTATCGTATCTGCAAACTCAACCAATCGCTCTGTAGCATCTTCTCTACGGTTTAATAAAACATCTTCTACGCGTTCTAATAATTCTGGTTGAATTTCTTGATAAACTTCCAACATACCCGCATTAACGATACCCATATCTAAACCAGCCTGTATGGCATGGTATAAAAATGCAGAGTGCATTGCCTCCCGAACTGTATTATTTCCTCTAAATGAGAATGAAATGTTGGAAACACCACCACTAACTTTTGCGTAGGGTAGGTTTGCCTTAATCCACCTTGTGGCATTGATAAAATCTACAGCGTAGTTATTGTGCTCTTCTAATCCCGTGGCAACAGTTAAAATATTTGGGTCGAAGATAATGTCTTGAGCAGGGAAACCAACTTCATGGACTAAAATATCATAGCTCCGTTTGCAAATTTCCGTCCTGCGTTGATAATTATCAGCTTGTCCTTTTTCGTCAAATGCCATCACCACTACGGCAGCGCCATATTGCATTATTTTGCGAGCACTATTTATAAATAGCTCTTCTCCCTCTTTTAAGGATATGGAATTGACAATTCCTTTGCCTTGTAAACATTTTAATCCATTTTCAATTACGGTCCATTTAGATGAGTCCACCATAATGGGAAGTTTAGAAATATCAGGTTCTGAAGCGATAAGGTTAAGGAATTTAGTCATTGCTGCTTCCGAATCTAGCATGCCCTCATCCATGTTTACATCAATAATTTGGGCACCGCCTTCTACTTGTTGTAAGGCGACTGCAAGTGCAGCTTCATAATCGCCACCTAAAATTAATTTAGAAAATTTTGGAGAACCAGTAATATTTGTTCTTTCACCAATGTTAACGAAAATACTTTCTGGCGTAATGGTAACGGGTTCTAAACCGCTTAAACGCAAATATGGTTCGATAGTTGGAATTTTCCTTGGCGCTACGTTTTTTGCTTTTGCTACGATACAGCTAATATGCTCTGGCGTGGTACCACAACATCCACCAACAATATTTACAAATCCTGATTCAATAAAATCATCTAACAAGTGTGCAGTTTGATGAGGCATTTCATCATAAGCGCCAAATTCATTTGGCAAACCTGCATTTGGATAGGCAGAAATATAGCAACCAGCTTTAGCAGAAAGTTCTTCAATGTGGGGGCGCATTTCTTTTGCTCCCAAAGCACAGTTAAATCCAATACTTAACGGTTTAGCATGCATGATAGAGTTTAAAAAAGCTTCAGCTGTTTGACCTGATAACGTTCTTCCAGAGGCATCGGTAATTGTTCCAGAAATCATGATTTCTAGTTTTCTGCCAACTATTTCTTCATATTTTTTAATTGCTACAATCGCAGCTTTTGCATTCAACGTATCGAATATTGTTTCTATTAGCAATACATCAGCACCACCATCAACTAAGCCACGTGCTTGTTCGTAATAAGCAGCCTCTAACTCATCAAAATAAACAGCTCTGTAGCCAGGGTCGTGTACATTTGGCGACATGGAAAGTGTTCTGTTTGTTGGTCCAATTGCACCAGCAACAAAACATTTTCTTTCTGGGTTGGCTAACATAAATTCTGCAGTTGCTTCTTTTGCAACTCTAGCACCTTCAAAACTTAGTTCATAAGAAAGATCTTCCATTTGGTAATCGGCCATTGAAATTCTTTGTGTGCTAAAAGTGTTAGTTTCGATAATGTCTGCACCAGCATTTAAATATTCAAGATGAATGGCTTTGATAATATCCGGACGAGTGATGTTCAGCAAATCGTTATTGCCCTTTACATCACATGGATGATTTTTAAAACGGTCTCCACGAAAATCTTCTTCCGTTAGAATATAGCGTTGTATCATAGTGCCCATTGCACCATCTATAATTAAAATACGTTTTTCTAACTCTTCTCTAATATCCATTTTTTGATAGCAAGTAGTTAGTGTCAAGTAGCAAGAAATTCTTGATAATTGCACTAACATTTTTAATATTGGAAAATCCAAATATATACCCTGCTCGCCGGCTCTCGATACTTGATAATCTAAGTGATACAAAATAAGCTTATTCAAAAGTTAGAACAGGTTATTAACCTTAAACTTATCTTCTTCCAACCCGATAATAATTAGGATGAAATAGAATGTAGCACCTTGTAAGCACAGGTTGCTAAGACATCGTTGGGTCTAATCCCTCCGCCTTTCTTTATAAGCATTACAAAAATGCAATAAAGCATTGTCAATTCCAAAAATATGATGTGTGAAACCAAATAAAATTACAAAGGCCATGCAAATCTGCACGGCCTTCGATATAATATTTTGTAGAGAAGATTAACGTCTACTTCCAAATACCCTTAGTAAAGAAAGGAATAAGTTAATAAAAGTAATGTAAAGTGATAATGCACCCATAATTGCCAACTTTTTACTATCAGCAAGCGCAATTTCATTACCACTTTCATCTAGCCCCTGTCCAATTCTTTTAATTTCTTGTACTTTATAAGCGGTTAAAGCTGTAAAAATGGCGATACCCACAAAGCCAAGAATATATCCGATAGTATCACTACCAATAAACATGTTAATTACACTCACTACGACTAAACCAATCACGCCAGCCATTAAAATTGGACCGAACTTACTTAAATCAGTATCAGTTGTATAACCCATAACTGCCATAACTGCAAAAATTACCGCTGCTGCTACAAAACATATTGCGATAGAAGTTGCCGCATAAATTAGTAGGATAAAACTTAACATTACACCTGTTAGAACAGAGTAAAGCAAAAAGAAACCAACCAATGCTGGGAAAGATAATCTTTGCATAGCAGCGCCCATTAACATGACTAAGCCAAGTGGTGCAAAAATAGCAATGTAACCTAAAATTGTAAATCCTTTTTCAGCAATTAAATAAGAAAGTATTACAGGAGAACTTGCAAATAAATAAGCCGCAACAGAAGATACAGCTAATGCGACGAACATCCATAAGAATACATTAGCGAAAAATTTCTTTGAAGCAGAACGTTCTTGTACAAAAACAGAATCGTTGTGATATTGATAATTTTGTTGATCCATATTAGTTTTAAAAAAAATTATTAGTTATAAAAATAAGAGTTTAATTTAATCTTTTTGTCAGGAGTTCTTCAACTTTTTCATAAAGTTGAAGTGGTTTAAGTTTGCGCCAATGCAAATCATCCAATTCGCCACCAAAATTTAGGTAATAATCTATATTATGATCACGAAATTCTCTGATAACATGTTCGTTAAAATTAATTCCTGCAATCCATCCCTCTTCAACATCCTGAAACCATTCTTCATAATAGCTATCATCAGAAGCATGAAAATTCAATACATTTTCTCCAATAAGGATAAATTTATTAATGCCTTCATCTACCATTAGTTCAATAATTTCACGCTTTAGCAGCATGATATCATTGTTAATCGTATCATTCCATTCTCCCATTAATTCAATAATGGCAAAATTAATATCGTAATCTGTATAAAGTACTTTAATGTATAGTGTTGTAGAGCCAAATGCATCCCATTGGGGGTGAATTAAAAAATTATAAAGTTGTTTATCGTAATAAAATTCAGAATATTCTGTGTTGTAAAAAGGAGAAAGTTGATCTTCTGCAGCGATATAATCGTCTCTCCACAAGTAAAAAGGTTCAATTTCGTGCATTTATTAGTAATTATGTTTTTTGGATGTTTGGTTAATTGGGTGCCTAATCTAACTAGCTAAAAACGAACCACCGAAAAAACTATTGTTTGCTTGCTTCTACAGCCTTGCGAACACTGCCATGTTTGGTCAATAAAGCTGCGGCTTGTTCATGGTTTATATTTAACTCTTTCATTACCATTTGTGTACCTCGATCTACTAACTTGTGATTAGTTAACTGCATATCAACCATTTTATTGCCTTTTACACGCCCTAATTTAATCATCACAGTTGTACTTAGCATATTTAGAACTAATTTTTGTGCAGTTCCAGATTTCATTCTTGTTGATCCAGTTAAGAATTCTGGTCCAACAACAACTTCTACAGGAAAGTCTGATTCGGCTACAATTGGACCCCCTTCATTACAAATAATACAGCCAGTTAAAACACCATGTTTTCGTGCTGTATTTAAGCCTCCAATAACGTAAGGTGTAGTGCCAGAAGCTGCTAATCCAACTACCGAATCCTTTTCGTTAATGTTAAACTCTTGTAAATCTATCCAAGCTCTTGCGTCATCATCTTCAGCAAATTCAACAGCTTTTCTAATAGCGGTATCTCCACCAGCTATAATTCCAACAACGGTATCAAAAGAAACGCCAAAAGTAGGAGGACATTCAGATGCGTCGACTACTCCTAAACGACCACTTGTTCCTGCTCCAATATAAAATAACCTGCCACCATTTGCCATTCTTTGGGCAATTCCAGTAGCAAGTTTTTCAATTTGCGGTAAAGCTTTTTCTACAGCGATTGGAACTAATTTATCTTCATTATTTATGCCTTTCAAAATTTCTAAAACAGACATTTTATCAATGTTGTTATAGTTAGATTCTTGTTCTGTTACTCTATTTATAGATATCATTTGCGTTAAAGTTCGTTAATTTTTCAATTAACCGGAAATATTACTTTTAAATCCTTGCAATTTTAGACAGAAGATAACTCACATGCAAATTTTTATATAAAATTGTTCTAAAAACTTAGTATACAATATCATTTTCTATGGTTGAGGTAATTAATTTTATATATTCCTTATAGTTTGTTATTAATATGAATTTAATATAGTTTTTATACAAACATAACCTACTAGTAATTAGTTTAATTGATGTTGGTTTCATAGCTTTGTAAAATCTACAAAATGAAGAAAAGTACTCGTTTCAATATCCTTATCGCATTAACCTATTCTGTAACTTTAATAGGTGGTATGTATTTGGGCTATAGATTTTTAAAAGATCAAGGTTTTAAGATTGAAAGGCCTCCTCGATACGCAGTTAACAGTAACCAAAAAGTAGAAGATATT
This sequence comes from Sphingobacteriales bacterium, assembly GCA_038243335.1. Lineage (GTDB taxonomy): Bacteria > Bacteroidota > Bacteroidia > Sphingobacteriales > Sphingobacteriaceae > Pedobacter. The sequence goes on along the minus strand of JBBSRF010000021.1, from coordinate 8,369 downwards.
ATATATATCATCAATAAAAATTACGTAGATGATGTCAACGCAGATAGCTTACAACATTTGCCAATTGATAGTCTACTTCACCAGCTAGATCCGCACAGTGTTTATTTACCTGCAATTAAGGCATATGAGTTCGCAGAAACTTTACAAGGAAATTTTGAAGGTATTGGTGTAGAATATTATATCATTAATGATACCCTGCTAGTTACCAATGTTTTAAAAGATGGTCCAGCTTTTTTTGCTGGCGTTAAACAAGGTGATAAAATTTTAAGAATTGATAGCACATACGTAAGTGGTAGATCTTTGCCTCGGTCTGAAATGGTTGGTAAAATTAAAGGTAAAAAGGGCACTTTTGTGCAATTAAAGGTGCTTTTAGCAGCTTCTAAATTACCAGTAATTTATCACATTAAAAGAGGTAGGGTAGAGGTTAGCAGTATTGATGTAGCCTACATGTTAAATACAGAAACTGCTTACGTTCGTATTAGTAAATTTGGATCTAACACTGATGAAGATTTTATAAATGCAATTAGGAATCTAAAAACTAAAGGCATGAAAAAGCTAGTTCTTGATTTAAGAGACAATGGAGGTGGTTATGTTACTGCAGCAACTGGTTTGGCAAATCAGTTTTTAGCAGAGCATAAATTGATTACGTATACAGAAGGAAAACATGAGCCAAGAACGGATTATTTTGCTACTGGTGGTGGTGAATTTGAGCAGGGTAAGCTTGCTGTTTTAATAAACGAGAACTCAGCTTCTGCAAGTGAGATTTTTGCTGGTGCAATTCAAGATTTAGATCGAGGAATTATCGTTGGAAGAAGATCTTTTGGTAAAGGGTTAGTACAAGAACAATTTCCGTTTGAAGATGGTTCTGCGCTAAACTTAACTATTGCAAGATATTATACACCTTTAGGTAGAAGCATTCAAAAGCCATATAAAAAAGGGTATGCAGCTTACCAAAGGGAATTAGAAGATAGGTTTGTTGAGGGAGAACTTACTGCTAAAAATATTAAAGCAAAAGACAGTTTAATTAAAACACCGTCTTTTTTAACTAAAGGTGGTAAAAGACTCTTCGGCGGTGGCGGTATACAGCCAGATGTTTTTGTGAAGTTAGATACTGTAGGTTTTAATAAATTTTACACCAATTTGGTCTCAAAAAAATTATTGATTGATTTTGTGTTCGAAAATTTAGTAGATAGATACAATCCTACATTTATAGCCCAAAACCTAAATACGTTTAGCATTAGCGAAACGGATTATAAAGATTTGTTAAAGTATTTGCAAGCCAAAAATATTGTAATCGATGCTAAACAGTTAGCTGCAGCAAAACCTTTAATATATAACGATTTAAAAGTAATGTTATGTAAATATCATTTAGGTGATTTAGGTTATTATAAGGCAAATAACCTTACAGATAATATAGTTAAGCAAGCATTAACTAGTCTACAATAGTTTATTAAAGCTATTTCTTCCTATACATTACTTTATCGTAAAAATTCAGCACATATAATTTTATAGGAGACTTATTTATAAGAAAAAATCAGAATAATATTTGTTTTAAAATTCTTTAAAAGAATTATATTTTAATTTATTGATTAATAATAAAATTAAATTTTTAAAGCCTAGTTTTGTAATTCAATAATTTTACTTTCTAATGAATCAAATGATGCTAAGTCCAAAAGATCAAGAAACTTTAAATTCACTTTTAAAGCAAGTTCAATTCAATACTGAGTTTTTTATTGGTTATCCAGTTGCTAAAGATTTTGACTTTGCAGAACTTGCTCCGTTTTTAGGCTATCCAATGAATAATTTAGGAGATCCTTTTGTGTCTTCAACTTATGCGGTGGGTTCTAGAGAAATGGAAAAAGAAGTAGTTGAATTTTTTGCTTCTTTATTTAGAGCAGAAGCTAACGATTGGTGGGGCTATGTAACCAATGGTGGTTCTGAAGGAAATCTTTACGGTTTATATTTGGCTAGAGAAATTCATCCAAAAGGTATGGTTTACTATTCTGAAGCTACTCATTACAGTGTGCAAAAGAATTTGCACTTGCTCAATATGCCTAATATCGTAATTAGCACAAAAGATAACGGAGAAATAGACTATGAAGACTTAGAGAATACCATCCGTATGAACCGACACATGCCTGTAATTATTATGGCTAATATAGGTACTACAATGACTGAAGCTCGTGATGATATTGGTAAAATTAAAGACATCTTAAAAAGATTAGCAATTAAACATTATTATATCCATGCCGATGGTGCCCTATCAGGAAGTTATAGCGCATTTATTGAGCCTCGTCCAGCTTTTGATTTTGCAGATGGCGCAGATAGCATAGCTATTAGTGGGCATAAATTTTTTGGCTCACCTATGCCTTGTGGTGTTGTAGTAGTTAAAAAATCGAATAGGGATCGTATTGCAAGATCTGTAGCTTACATTGGTAGTGTAGATACTACCATTACAGGCTCTAGAAATGGACATAGCCCACTTTTTTTGTGGTATACCTTAAAAAAGTATGGCGTGGAAGGCTTAAAAAAACGTGCATTACATAGTTTGGCAGTCGCAGCCTATGCTGAAGAAAAATTAAAAGAAATCGGTATTGCAGCGTGGAGAAATCCCAATGCCATAACAGTTAATTTTCCAGAGCCAGATTTAGCCATTAGAAAAAAATGGCAGTTAGCATCCGAAAACGGATGGTCGCACATTATCTGTATGCCTAACGTACAAAAAGAACAAATAGATGTACTTATTGCAGAAATTAAGGAGAGTGTGGTGATAGCGGAAATGGTTTAATTTACAGCTATTTCGAAAAGATTTAAACTAATACCTTCATAATGCTTTGGAAGTCCACTGTTTGCTTTAACTTTTATACTCCCAACGTGATTAAAACCACAACCAGTATAATAAGCGAGTAATTTCTCATTGTCGGCCCAGGTATCCATGCGTATAAAATCGATTTGGTTGTTTTGTGCATATTCCTTTGCCCAGACTACAATATGGTTTACAAAGCCATAACCTCTAAAATTGGGGTGTGTAACTATACGATGAATATAAATTGAAGGTTGTAGATCCTTTTTCTCCCAAATTTCTGGGTCGTTAAATGTTACTGCAAAAATAGCAGCCACTACTCCATCAACCAAAATTTTATATTGTCTATTTTCAGCTATTTCCGTTTGTACAAGCTCCTTGCTAAAGCCTTGCCAATGTTTATTGAAAACCTTTTTTTGATAATCAACAGCCATATCGTAAAATTCAAATATAGTATCGATGTCATTTGGCTGACTATTTTGGATTTCTATCTCTCTTTGCATGCAATGGTTATTTATAGGGAAAAGTAAAGATAATTAAAAAGGCTTTAGAGCGCAATAATGGTGCTTAAATTTAAGGCAATCCTTCTTTTCGTTGTATCTTTTTAACTTCGACTACACTCCGCATGAAAAAAAGATGCCACTGCAATAAGGGCTAAATAAATTAGGCTTGTGTTCCATAGGAACTCCTTTGGAGCAATTGAAACCCCACCGAGTAGCAAAATATTTTGTGATTTAAACCTGATAGTAGTGAGCATGAGCGCAGCGATTAAAACTAATAGCGGGAATGAAATTGCCATGAAATACTGACAATAGTTTACAATATGCAATTCTTCGATAACAGATTTCTCCTCGTGGAAAACTCGTTCGAAAAGACAAAAATAGATCAGCGTTTAATCTTTGTTCCTTTATCCTTTTTCTTTTACCTATTTCTGTCTAAAATAAATTTGAATTGGAACACCCGAAAAATCGAAATGCTCACGTAATTTATTCTCAATAAAACGCTTATAAGGTTCTTTAATATACTGCGGTAAATTACAGAAAAATGCAAACATTGGGGATGTCGCATTGATTTGCGTAACGTATTTTACCTTGATATATTTACCTTTAAGAGCAGGAGGAGGATAGTTCTCGATAATTGGTAGCATTACATCATTTAATTTAGATGTTGGGATCTTCTTGCTACGGTTTTGGTGTACTTCTAAGGCTACTTCAATTGCCTTAAAAATTCTTTGTTTATTTAAAACAGAAATGAATACGATAGGCACATCAGTAAACGGTTGTAATTTAGTGCGGATTTGATCTTCAAATTCTTTAATGGTTTTGTTATTTTTCTCAATCAAATCCCATTTATTAACTAAAACTACAATTCCTTTTTTGTTTTTTTCTGCTAAATGGAAAATGTTAACATCTTGAGATTCTAGACCATCTTCTGCATCAATCATCAATAGCACCACGTCAGCTTCTTCTAAAGCTTTAATGGTACGCATTACCGAATAAAATTCGATGTTTTCTTTAACCTTTGTTTTTTTACGTAAACCCGCAGTATCAATAAACATAAACTCATGACCAAATTGATTGTAATGAATATGTATCGAATCTCTAGTTGTACCAGCAATTGGGGTTACAATGTTACGATCTTTACCAATTAAAGCATTAATTAATGAAGATTTACCCACATTAGGGCGACCGACAATTGTAATTTTTGGCAAAGTATTTTCTTCTTCAGGAATATCTTCGAAATGCTTAATGACCTCATCCAATAAATCTCCAGTTCCAGAGCCTGTCATTGAAGAAATGGTATAGATTTCGCCTAAACCAAAACCATAAAATACAGTAGCATCGTTTTCCAATTGGTGATTATCAACTTTATTGACTACAACAAATACGGGCTTTTTACTACGGCGTAAAAGTTGTGCTATTTCATCATCTAAATCTGTGATGCCTGTAACTACATCAACTATAAATAACAGTACACTAGCTTCTTCAATAGCAATAACTACTTGCTCACGGATAGCTGCTTCGAAAAGATCTTCAGAGTTGGCAACGTAACCACCAGTATCAATTACAGTAAATTCTCTGTTTGTCCACTCAGCTTTGCCATAATGCCTGTCTCTGGTTACACCACTTAAATCATCTACAATAGCTTTGCGACTTTCTGTTAAGCGGTTAAAAAGGGTAGATTTGCCTACGTTTGGTCTTCCGACAATTGCGATAATGTTACTCATTCGTATTTTAGATTTTAGAATTTAGATTGTAGATTTAATACAATCGAAAAGCAATATAGTTAGTTAATGGCCAATGGTTGATGGTTTTGATGTGGAAATTACACCTATCGATTTGACTATCAACTATAAACTAACAGCCATTGACTTTTTATTTCAGGGTGCGAAGGTACGGTTAATTAATTTAACAAGAAACCTATAATTAATTTTTGTACTTTTCCATTAGGTCAGTTAAAACCTTTTCTGTAAGTTCAAAGTTAGCTAATAATGGAAAACCCTCCCAAATTACAATTCCTTTGGGGCTGATGATGACTACATGCGGTATCCCTTTAATTTCAAGTTGATTGTAAATTCTTTTCTTTGGATCTACTGCTTCAAAATAATTAATTTTAGGATTATTAAAAGCTTTAACCTTTTCAATAGATTCATCTGATATTCCAATCACATTTAGCCTATCTGCAAATTTTTTATGAAATTCGTTAAGCATAGGAATATATACTCTACAAGGACCACACCATGTTGCCCAAAAATCTATTAAGGTAAATTTACCTGCTGCGGTATCAGGTTTAGCCGAAAGCCACTCTTCTACTTCAAGTTTTGGTGCTTTTTGATTGAGGTAAGATTTTGCCCAAATTTTCTTCTCGTTATTATTTTCCTGTGCAAATGCCATGCTGCTACAAGCAACAATTAACAAGATTAGTCCTATCTTTTTCATTTTTTAAGATTTAATTAGCTTTCGTATCCAAAGTTCTTTAGGTAATTTTTTTTGCTTCTCCAGTCTGGAATTACCTTTACAAAAGTTTCTAAAAATATTTTAGTATCTAAAAACTTCTCGATATCCTTTCTAGCTTCCATACCTACTTTTTTAAGCATTGCTCCACCTGTACCTATTAAAATATTTTTTTGCGATTCTCTTTCTACAATTATTTCTGAAGTGATACGCACCATTGGCCCGCCTTTGCTTTGCTCTTCTTTAAAGGCAGTAACAATTACCTCGGTGCTGTAAGGGATTTCTTTTTTATAGTTGTTAAATATTTTCTCACGAATAATCTCTGAAACGAAGAAACGCTGACTGCGATCGGTTAATTCTTCTTTATCGTAATAAGCAGGATGCTCTGGGATGTTCTCTAATATCATAGGTAAAATCCCTTCCAAATTATATTGGTGTAAAGCAGAGATTGCGTAAATGTGTTTAGGATTTAATTTCTCTTGCCAATAGGCAAATTTTTCATCAACCTGTTCTTGTGTTGCATTATCAATTTTATTTAATAACACTACCATAGGGATGGTGGTATTAGTAATTTTCTCTAAAACATCATTTTCGTCATGCTTCTCGTTGATGTCTGTTACAAAAAGGATTAAATCTGCATCACTAAGCGCACCATTTACGGCGCTCATCATCGAATCTTGTAAGCCATATAATGGTTTGATGATGCCAGGAGTGTCTGAAAATACAATTTGATAATCCTCTTGATTTACAATTCCTAAGATACGATGACGAGTTGTTTGGGCTTTAGGTGTGATAATAGAGAGTTTCTCGCCAACTAAGGCATTCATGAGGGTTGATTTACCAACATTTGGTTTTCCTATGATACTAACGAAACCTGCTTTGTGCGACATAAAATATATTTTGAAATAAATTTGTAATGCAAAGAAACGAATTATATCTTTGCATTCCAATTCGGAGCAAGTGCAGGAATAATTTGTCAAGGCCTCCAAAATTGTATATAGTGCGGGATGGAGCAGTTGGTAGCTCGTCGGGCTCATAACCCGAAGGTCATCAGTTCGAGTCTGGTTCCCGCTACCTCTAGAGTACTACGTTGTAAGTGCTAAGTAATAAGTTTCTAACTTATAACCTAAAACTTTCAACTTTAAACTCAAAGAAGGCCCGTTCGTCTACCGGTTAGGACGCCAGATTTTCATTCTGGAAATAGGGGTTCGATTCCCCTACGGGCTACATTAAGCCGCTTTAGATTAATCCTAAAGCGGTTTTTTAGTTTATTTCTTTAATAGGGGTTCGTCCCGATAGCTATCGGGACCCCTACGGGCTACATAGGAGACATCAATATATAAAAGGTTGATGCTTTTTTTTCACTTTATGCTAATTCCGAAAGGTGAGAGTGCTATTAGGAGCTCCATAAAAATACAGAAGAGACTAATCTATAAGAATCAATCTCTTTTTTTTGAAAATTGTATGTTGATTGTTTGGTTTTATTTTTTTTATTTCAATATTAATATTTACAATATTTTTTATTCTTTAACCACCAATTCATAAGGGTTGGAGCCGTAATTTAATAGTTTCATAGAAAAACCCTTAGCTTCGATGTGAGTAATGGTTTGGTTTTTGTTAAGTACGTTAAGATAATCTAATGAAGGATTAACTCTAGCATCACCATTTAATCTGCAAAAGCCATAAATTTGCCGACTATTTATGGGTATTTGAGTGGTTACATAAATAGTCTCACCACCTTTCATTTTTTCGTAATCAATACGATAACCTTGGCTATTAATTGCCTATTGTTATATATTTATTTGATCGTCTACCTTAAAAATTAATTTATTTTTTAACCCTCTAATACCCCGCATATACGGATATTAATTACAGGTTTGTAACTATAACAAGTTTTCGATTACTAAATATTTAACAGTCATATCCCGAAAAAATTAGATAAAAACCAAATTTTTAATTAACCAAAAGAAAACCAATTTTTTGATGGTATTGTAAGCTACTACCAATATTCTTAATTTACGCTATTTTGTAAAGTACAGGCATTGCAGCAACATTGTTAGCATAAAAGTTGTCAAGAACATAGAAATGAAATGACCGCTTGAAAATTAATGAAGGTAAAATGGCGCTCATTTTATCCCAACGGCAGTGGTTAATCATTGTATATTTTGATTTTTCTTGGTTAATAGGTAAGAGGACAGTTGAGTTATCGAGTCCTGTTTCTTGTTGAAACCATCCGGCTGTGTATTCCCAAACATCAAGATTTTGTTTCAGGTCGTCAGCATAAAAATAATTAAATAAAAATACACCTTGCTTAAGATGGTCTACAGGGTTAATACGTTTTACGTTAGTAGCTGAAATAATGTGATTATCTTTCGAGATATTTTTTATGGTGTTTACAATTTCTACGTATTCATTACTTTTGAGTAAGCTTTGTATTTTTTCAAAAGTTGTGGTTTCAATTAGTATTACAAAGTCATATTTAGCTAGCTGAACTTTATTTGACCGCTCTCTTAAGAATTCTCCTTTACCAGGCGGAACTAATGTAGCCTTAAAAACGATTGCACTAACAATATCATTTTCTTTTTCTAATTTTTCACACCAAAATTTTGCTT
>JBBSRF010000020.1:0-17407 GCA_038243335.1 Sphingobacteriales bacterium | reverse complement strand
GGCCTTATAACAATTAGAAAAAGAATGGAAATTAGTATTTCCACAATCGAGAGTTATTCGTTTAATTCAAGATAAAGGTGTACAAAAACAATTTTTTAAAGAAAATGATATTCCAACTGCAGCGTTCCAATTGGTAAATTCTAAAGAAGATTTATTTGATACTACTTTTAGCTATCCATATATTTTAAAGCAAAGAAGAGATGGGTATGATGGTAAAGGTGTGATGAAAATAAACAATATTGCTGCTATTGAATATGCTTTCGATGCGCCTTCTTTAATTGAAGAATTGGTTGATTTTGAAAAAGAAATTGCAGTAATAGTAGCTAGAAACTCAAAAGGAGACATTGAAACTTTCCCTATGGTAGAAATGGAATTTAATGCGGAAGCCAATTTGGTAGAGTTTTTAATTTCCCCATCTACCTATCCAGATGATATACAAGAAAAAGCAGAAAAAATAGCGATACATGTTGCAACTGCATTAAATATCACTGGGATTTTAGCAGTTGAAATGTTTGTAACTAGAGATGGAGATATATTAGTAAATGAGGTTGCTCCTCGTCCGCACAACAGTGGTCACCAAACTATTGAAGGAAATTATGTTTCTCAATTCGATCAGCTTTTGCGTTCTATTTTTAATTTGCCATTAGGCGATACCCGTTCTTTGAGTAATGCTGTAATGATAAATTTATTAGGCGAAAAAGGACATGATGGCATTGCAAAATATAATGGTCTAGAGAAAATATTGGCCATAGAAGGTGTTTACGTACACCTTTACGGAAAAAAATACACTAAACCATTCCGTAAAATGGGTCACGTAACTATAGTAGATCAAAACAGAGACCAAGCAATTGAAAAAGCTAGGTTAATACAAGAAACTTTGAAAGTTGTTTCTTAAGAATAAGGAGCAAGGAACAAAGACAAAAGACAAATATTTAACTTAAAGAAATGAGCGCAATAAAAGTAGGTATCATCATGGGCAGCAAATCTGATTTACACATCATGCAGGATGCTGCTGATGTTTTTAAAGAATTTGGTATTGAATTTGAAATGACAGTGGTTTCAGCTCACCGTACACCAGACCGTATGTTTACGTATGCAAAAGAAGCTGCAGCTCGTGGTTTAAAAGTAATTATTGCTGGTGCTGGTGGAGCTGCTCATCTGCCTGGTATGGTCGCATCAATTACAACTTTGCCTGTAATTGGCGTTCCTGTAAAATCATCAAACTCTATAGATGGTTGGGATTCTATTCTATCTATTCTTCAAATGCCAAATGGTATTCCTGTTGCTACAGTAGCCTTAAATGCAGCCAAAAACGCAGGCCTATTGGCAGTCCAAATTTTAGCAACTGCTGATGATTCGCTAACCATTAAAATGCAAGCCTATAAAGATGATTTGAGAAAGAAAGTTGAAGAAAGTGCTAAGGAGATGGAAAAATAGTTAGAAAGATGGAAACAATTCCAAAATTTCGTGTGAGTATGATAACTATCTTTCTGACTTTTCAGACTTACCGACTTACTGACTATCTAATTCAAATTTGGGTCACTCGGAAAATTTTATTAATTTTTCAAATTTTAAATACTATTGATAAAACCTTGCTCAAAAGTTGCAAGCAGGTAAATTTAATTTAAAAAAAAAGTTGAAAAAGTACTGTAATTATAGATCAGTTTTTGATTTAATTTAATCTGATACATTATTTAAGTATCCAATTTACTGCTGTTTCTATTGCTAAATTTACTCCTTTGGTTTCCTCTACAATTACATCAGGAGTAATTTTCGACAAAAATTTATTTTTATTTCTATCAGAAACATAACCTGATGCTAGAAAAAGTACCCCACCGTTTGATAGACTAAATGACGCATTTGCAGTTAAATAACCACCAGTTGGATGTCCGAATAGCTTTACATTTTCTTTTCCAATAAAAGAAATTGCAGTCATTTCTCCACTACTCGCTGTATTTGGACATACCAAAACTGCAATTTTAGACATTTGATTTTTTAAGACATAGGGATTTTTAACTTTTACATTTTGAGAAACACCATTTTTTTTATAACGCCAAGCCGTACTTTTCTTGCCAATAAAATAACCTAAATTTCCAGTACCAGTTAACGGACCTAAACCAGCAATCATAGGGTGCATATTACCACCACCATTTGCCCTTAAATCAATTACCCAGCCTTTGATACTATTTTCATTGTCTAGCTTTCTAATCAATTGCTGAATGGTATCAGCGAATTTGTTCATCACAGATAAGTTAGTGGAGCCAAAACCTGGTATCATAATGTAACCAATATTTTTGTTTATCAGTTTAGCGGTTGGCTGTATATAAACCACATCTTTTGATGAATAATTTTTTGCTTGTATTTTATTTTGAAAATAAGAATGATTATCACCAGCAAATCGTAACTGAATTAAGAAGTATTGATTTAATAAATCGTTTTGTTCAATTCCAATTTTGTTTGTAATGTTAGCTAAATCAAAATCAATTTGCTTCCAATTAATGCTATCTCGATAAATTGAATTGTTTTTAATGTAATTTTTAACTTCGTTTCCGTATGCAATTAAAGTATTATCCTTAGTATTTTGGTCTTCTACATCCGATATACTAATATCATCAAACCAAACTTGCCCATAACTCTTATGGTAACCTCCAATAATCAATTTAGTTGTTTCTTTAGGCACTATTAAATATAAATTATATTTTCTCCAATCATTTGTACCAGTAATCACTATACCTTGCATTTCAGAGTTAGTAAAACTTAACTGCATGTTATTACCACTTCTAGTCTGACACCAAATAGCCGCAGATTCTTCTATTTTAGCTGTTTTTACATAAAATGAAATGTTTATTATTTTGGTACTATTCGTTATAAATGGCACCGATTGGGAAAAAGTAATAACCCCTTTGGCATTTGTATTAACTTTATCTAATTTCAAGGAGGATAAACCAGATTTTTTTTGAGTTGAGTCAATTTTTGCAATATAATCTTTAGAGTTGCTGATAATCCAATTTTCCTGTTTCTCAAAGCTGGGATTTTTAATTTGTGCAGATAGACATATACAATTGAATATTAATGGCAATAAAAGTAATTTTTTCATATTTAAATTATTTAATCAATATCAATTATATCTCCTGGTTTACAATTCAATACTCTACAAATGGATTCTAAGGTATCAAACCTGACTCCTTTGGCTTTTCCAGTTTTTAAAATGGAAAGATTAACAATAGTTAAACCCACTTTTTCGGATAATTCTGTAAGAGACATTTTCCTTTTAGCAAGCATAACATCTAAATTTATGATAATAGGCATATTAATAAGTTAGATAAAAGCTTCATTTTCTTTCTTCATATCCACGCCTACTCTAAATGCTAATCCAAAAGCAAAAAGAGCAAGCCCGATAAATGTTTCTGCACCAAATAAACTTTCGCCATTTGCTAACGCATATCCAGAATCATTTAAATGTAACTTCTCAATACAATTGAGAAGTAGCTCCTGCGATAAATATCTTATAATAGGTAGCCACAGTAATATTAAACTTGAAAACATTATAGTAGATGCATTTTTTTGAGTAAATACTTCATTGTTTTTTAAGGATCGAAAAAAACGTTTCATAAAGATCAATAAAGCACCAATAGACAACCAGTAAAAAAATATTGAAAATTGAAATGATAACGCAGAAAAAGAATATAAATCCTTAAAAGTCTTATAACGTATATTTATTTCGGCTCTATTAATGTTATTTACTATCACATTATTATTAAACCAAGTCTTTAAATACAATGTATTGTCTTTACGAGCAACATCATAAATTTGCACATTATAAATAGTATATCCTCTAATGCCTTTACCATTACTTGGTACTCCACTATAAATTAAATTTATGAGTAAAAAAGCACAATATAATATAATGGCTATAGTTACCAATGTGTTTAAACTTTTGATTATTTTATTTTCCGATAATTTCATATCTATTTCATTTAAGAAACAAACATAAAATAAAACTTATAATAAAACAAATAATATTTATCGTTTTATTATAAATAATTAAAATAATACGTTAATTAATTTAAACTTGGATCACTTGGGAAGTTGCTTACATGAGCGTATTTATCTCCTAAATTAATAATAACCTCTTTCCAAAGTTGCTCTTCATCTTGTGAGAAAATTAATTCTTGGTGATATTTGTCTGAAACAATCCAAGTATTTTCATTAATTTCTTCCTCCAATTGACCATCAGACCATCCAGAGTAACCTAGAAAAAATTTGATTTCACCTTGAGTTATTGAGTTATTATTCACTAAAATTTTAAGCGCTTCAAAGTTTCCTCCCCAATAAATACCCTTTGCAATCTCATCGCCACTATGTAGTTTATCATAACAACGATGGATGAAATGTATCGTATCTACTTCAACTGGCCCACCAATAAAAATTGGGTAATTTGCTGTTGCTAATTCCGGTACTAAATCTTTCAATACTAAAGCGCTCGGCTGATTTAAAACAAAACCAAAAGTACCGTCTTCATTATGTTCTGTCATTAAAACAACAGACCTTTTAAAATGGGGATCTTTTAAAAAAGGTTCAGAAATTAATAATCTTCCACAAGCTGGCTTTAGTCTACTTAACATTTATGAAAATTAAGCAACCATTATCACTCTACCAAAAATAAAACAAGAGATTAAGATATTGATAAACTAAAGCTTATTTTTGCATATGGATTTAACACTAGAAATGCTACAAAGTTTAAGACAAGATTATCGCTCTGCAGAACTATCTGAAAAAGATGCAGATAAAAATCCTATTAAACAGTTTGAAAAATGGTTCAAAGCAGCCATAGATGCTCAGCTATATGAACCAAATGTGATGACATTGGCAACCTCCGATAAAACTGGTAAACCAAACGCAAGAATTGTCCTTTTAAAAGGTTTTGATGAAAATGGCTTTAGTTTTTACACCAATTATTTAAGTCAAAAAGGTAAAGAGTTAAAGAAAAACCCACAAGGTTGCTTAGTTTTTTTCTGGGCAGAGTTAGAACGTCAAGTAAGAATAGAAGGTAAAATTGAAAAATTATCTAAAGAAGCTTCTGAAAAATATTTCCATTCTAGACCAGTGGGCAGCCAAATTGGTGCAATTGTTTCTCCTCAAAGTCAAATTATTACTGACAGAAATAGTTTAGAAAAAAAGGTTGACGAATTAACACAACAGTACGAAGGTAAAACTATTCCTAAACCAGCGCATTGGGGTGGATATATCTTAAAACCAACAGCTGTAGAATTTTGGCAAGGTAGAACAAGTCGATTACACGATCGTATTAAATATGATTTAATTAACGGAAAATGGCAAACAAATAGATTGGCGCCTTAAAAAAAATAGTGTAATGAGATTTTTTTAAATCAGCAATATTAATTAAAGTTTAACTTAAAAAAATATCTATTTCTTTTATAAATATTTCTTTACCTATACTAGTTATCTGTTTGCACCCAAACACATTACTAACACTAAAATCAGATTATTTAAATATATCAATTCAATAAAATTATTTTAGTAAAAACAAATTAATCTAAAATTAAATAATTTGATCTTTTATAATTTTTAATATAAAAAAGAGGCTGTTTATAATTATATAAACAGCCTCTATCCATTAAATTTTTTGTGCTTTATTGTACATAGCCTTCGTTCTGTTGCATTTTAGAGTTTGCATTTATTTCAGAATCTGGAATAGGTAACACAAATCTAAAATTATTAGCTGGAAGCGTTTTACCTAATGCTGATGGTGCGTCTGCATCTAATCTTTCTACAGCTAATCCTTTACGTTTAAGATCCCAAAATCTATGTCCTTCAAAAGCTAATTCTTTAAATCTCTCTTGTAAGATCTGTGTGATCGCATTATCTTTAGAGGAAAGTGTTACATTCGCATAACCTGTAATACGTGCTGCACGCAAAGCATTTAGATCAGATTCTGCTGAATTCACTCCACTAACATTGTTTTTCTCAGCTCTTGCTTCTGCACGAATCAAGTACATTTCACCTGTACGGAAAACCTTAATATCGGCAACATTTTCATTTACTGTGGTGTAACCTGTACCTGCATATTTAGCGACAATCTTGCTAGGTTTACCTGAAATAGCAGCTAAAATGGGTTCATCAACTAAATATGAACTAAAACGAATATCGTTTACTTGATCGAAAGAGTTAAATAATTTTGAAGATGGAACCCAAGATATAGCATTTGGAGCAACAATTGAACCAGCAGTATTTTTGGTGAAACGACCTCTATAAAAATCTCCCACTCTTGTACTAGTAGAATTTCTACTTAATTTAAAAGCTGATTCTTTTTTATTCGCATCTGTCCATATGCCAGGAAATTCTGCTCGAGAAGCTAATGGGATTGCATCAATAAATTCAGTACTGTATGTGATTGCGTCATCCCAATTATTTGTATACAAAGCAATTCTCGCTTGTAGTCCGGCAGCGGCTAATTTATTAGCTCTGAAAACATCATTTAAATCATTTGGTAGTAGCGGCTTTGAAGCTGCTAAATCAGCGTTAATTTTAGTAAAGTACTCACTCATTAAAATTCTAGCTTGTGGTTCTAGAGAAGGAGTTTCCATATAAACCATCCCTAATCCTGTAGGGGTATAATTTTTAGAATAATATCTAAATAACTCAAAATGTGCAAATGCTCTTAAAAATAAAGCTTCACCTTTTATTCTTTCTTTTAAAGCATTGTCAGTAGGAGCCTCTACAGTAGCCTTTGGTAATGCTTCCAATACACGATTAACTCTATCAATCAAATTATAATAAGAGGTAATTGCAGTATAATTATCACGTATAGTAACATCAGCTTTCCCAAATTGCCATTCATGCGTACTTTGTGTGGCATAAAACTCACCTGGCTTCAATTCATCAGAAAATGTACCATTTAATCGTATACTCATCTCTGTTTGAAAACCTCCGTATGCACCAATTATTAATGATTCATTATTTTTAACAGTTTTCAGAGCTAAGTCACCACCGATAAAGTCAGTTTCCTTAATTTCAACAAGTTTTTTACAAGATATTGATGAGGTTGCCACTATGGACAACACCAACATCCACATTATATATTTTTTCATATTGATCTATTTTATTATTTGATTAAAATTTAAAATCAATTCCAAACACAATCATTTTAGGATTTGGATATTCATTTAAACTTATATTATTGTTATCTTCAGGATCTACTCCAGTCCACGGACTCCAAATAGCTAAATTTTGAAAGTTTGCATAAATCTTTGCATTTTTAACAATCGTTTTACCTTTAGTCCTTATTTCAGGAATAGTATATCCAAAATCAAGATTTCTGAAACGTAAGAACTTCGCATCTTGTAAATCAAAAGAGGTAAAGCCTTTAGCGTATTTTGGAGAAGGGAAACGAGCCTGATCACCTGGTTTTTGCCAAACGTTACCAATTAACTCTCTTGATTGGTTAACCGCAGAAACGTACCCTGGGCCACCATCTGTAACCCAATTTCTAGTATTATTACTACGTACAACATCAAATTGATAAGAGAATAATGCACTAGCATAGAAACCTTTGTAGTTTACATCTAGATTAAATCCACCTACGTGTTTTGGTAAATAAGTTCCATAATTTGCATAAGAATCTGCTTTAGCAATATCATTAGTAGTTCCTGTATTGGTGCGGTATATTGGTCTACCATTAGATGGATCTACACCTAAATAATTAACATTGTAGTGAGTGCCATATGGCAATCCTTTACGGATTACAAATGTTCCTAAAAAATATTCATTTACTAAACCTAGGTCATCAATATTATTGATTTGAATAGCATGATTCATACCTAATTTTACACCAAATTTGTCTTTTTTAATAACATCTATATTTAAATCAAACTCTAAACCTTTATTACTCATCTGACCAGCATTAATTGCTAAACTTCCGAAGCCAGTTGTTGCACTTAGCGGTTGACTAACGAATAAATCCTTAGTTTTCTCATCATAGGCATCAACTGATAAACGAACACGATTTTTAAAAGCTGCGATATCAATACCGATATTAAGTTTCTCCACTTTTTCAATCCTTAGGTTAGCATTACCTGGTGTGCGTGGGAATAAGCCTGAAATCGTAGAACCTGGATAAGAAGTAGTACCAAATGCTGGTATCTGAGCGCTTGCATAATTCGTAACACCACTATTTGGGATTGTATAATCACCAGTAGCGATACTTCCAATATTTGGCACTATACCATAACTTCCACGCAATTTAAGATCGGTAAATAAGGTTTGACCTTTCATAAAATTTTCATTAATTACATTCCAAACCGCACCAGCCGACCAACTGATGATTTCCCTGTTATCTGGATTAATAATTCTTGAAGTCCCATCTCTTCGTATATTAACGTTGGCACTAAATCGATCAGCGAAAGAATATCCAAGAGTTCCAAAGAAAGATCTAATACCGTACCCTGTTGATGCACTACTTGCATTTTGAGGCATAGTTGCAGCACCACTTGTTGGTAATGGAGCAGCTCCTTGTCCTGTATAAGGCAAAGATTTATTTAAATTGTAAAGTGTAAACCCCATACCTTTACTGTAGATACGCACTGCTTCAAAATATGCACCCGCTGTAATCTTATGTTGTTCTGTAAAGTTGTGGGTATAATTTAGTGAAGATGTGTTGATGAACTGGGAGTTAATTGTATTTCCTTCACGTGCTAAACCACTAAGGTAAGTCTGTTGCGAACCACGGTATGAATCTGGATTGATGTAAGTTGTACTAAGTCTATTAGATGCATCAATACCAGTAGTATTTTTTAAAATTAAATTTTCGATAATTTCATAACTTAAAGTTAAACCAGAATTAAGTTTCCATCTTTTATCAACATCTTTAGTATTCTGATTACTCTCTAATAAGTTTGCAAGTGTTTTAACAATTAAGTTACTACCACCACCGCCAAAATTTAATGTACCATCTGGTAAATAAGGATTATCATAAGGTTTAGCTCTATAAATCATTTGGAATGGATTTAAAGTACTACTACCATATAATTCCCCTGTTGCACTAGTGGAAATAGCATAGCCTAAACTATTATTCCACTGAACTTTGAATTTGTTTTTGGTATGAATTAAATTATATCTAGCAGTGAATCTCTCTAAACCAGATGTTTTTTCAATACCATCTTGGTTGAAATAGCCTAAAGAGGCATAGTATCTAGTTTGCTCAGACCCGCCTGAAGCATCAACCTCATAAGTTTGAGACTTACCTGTACGGAATAACAAATCACCAATATCGGTATTGATATTTTTCACACTGTCTAATTTTCTGTCAAAAATTTTAAGATCTGATTCGCTTTTATTAGCATTTGCTGGATTTTTACGACTCCAAACCCATCCTGGCACACCAAATGCTGAACTTGAAGACCCTGTTGCTAAACCTACAAATTCCTCGTGAGCTAATAGTTCACCAGTATTCATTAGATTTAGTCTAGAAAAATCAGGTGCTGAAGTTATACCAGTCTGTACTCTAATTCCTATCTGAGAAGTACCAGCTTTACCTTGTTTAGTTGTAATTACAATCGCTCCAGTACCGGCACGTGATCCGTACATCGATGCAGCATTTGCATCTTTTAAAACTGTAATCGTTTCAAAATCATTAGGATTTAAAGCTTGGAAATCTCCAGAACTTGTTGGCACACCATCAATCACGTAAAGTGGTTGAGCACCTGCTCCAGAAATAGATTTAATCCCCCTAATAGTAATAGCTGCATTGCTACCAGGCTGTCCCGATCCAGAATTCGCAAGCAACCCTGGAGCTCTACCTTGTAAAAGTTGAGTAAAAGACCCTACTGGTTTATTTTCAACAGCCTCCGAAGTTAAAACCGAAGCTGCTCCAGTAAACTCACTCTTTTTGATTGTAGCATATCCAGTAACGATAACCTCAGAAAGTTGTTTTTGATCTGAAACGAGTACTACGTTAAGTGTACTTGAACTTCCAATTGTTTTCTTTTGTTCAATCATTCCAAGATAAGAAAACGTTAAATTTGTTGCAGAACTTCCGACAACGATTGAATACTTTCCGTTTCCATCTGTAACGGTTCCGCCTTTTCCATTGTTAACCTTAACACTTACACCAGGAATAACTTCATTTTCCTGAGATGTAACTGTACCAGTTATTGTGCGATCTTGTGCAATTGCATTAAATGCAATAATCAAAAGAACGAATAAACTTAGTATAAGTTTTTTCATAAATTAATAAATTTTAAATTGGTTTATGGTTAATTAATTTATAAATATGCTAAAAACAAAGTTCATTTCAAATTATATGTCTTATAATTATAATTCCGTCAGATTTCATAATTATATATAATTTTTACAATTATGATAAGTTTATCGTAAAAAGCTTTAAATATAAGATTTACCTGATTTTCTATAAATCTCAGCCTATTCTTCTGCTGGTTTCACGAATAACTTTATAATGGTTTTAATGATTAGGCTTAAACGCTAAAGCTTTTTACCTAAATTTGAAAGAAATTTAACTAAAAATTATGAATAACATTTCGGTAATAGGTTCTGGAACAATGGGAAATGGTATAGCACATACCTTTGCTCAGTTTGGCTATAAAGTTAACTTAGTAGACATTAATCAAGAAGCGCTAGATAAAGCAATATTAACAATTACTAAAAATTTAAATAGACAAGTGGTTAAAGGAACATTAACCGAAAAAGCTAAACAAGATACACTTTTAAATATCACCTTGATTACCAACTTACAAGAAGGTGTTAAGGATGCTGATCTTATTGTTGAAGCAGCCACTGAAAATCTTGATTTAAAACTTAAAATATTTAAAGATTTAGCTCAATTTGCCAAACCTGAAGCTATCTTAGCAAGTAATACCTCATCTATTTCCATTACACAAATTGCATCAGTAACCAACCGTGGTGATCAAGTGATTGGTATGCATTTTATGAACCCAGTTCCAGTGATGAAATTGGTTGAAGTAATTAGAGGTTATGCTACTAGTAATGAAACTACGCTACAAATAATGGAGCTAGCTAAGAAATTAGGGAAATCTCCAGTTGAAGTAAATGATTACCCAGGTTTTGTGGCCAATAGAATTTTAATGCCAATGATTAATGAGGCAATCTATACTTTATTTGAAGGTGTTGCAGGAGTTGATGAGATTGACACCGTAATGAAATTAGGTATGGCACACCCAATGGGACCATTACAATTAGCAGATTTTATCGGACTTGATATTTGTTTAGCTATATTGAATGTATTAAATGATGGTTTTGGGAATCCTAAATATGCACCTTGTCCTTTATTGATAAATATGGTTATGGCTGGTAAAAAAGGAGTCAAATCTGGAGAAGGGTTTTATGACTACACTAATGGTGTTAAAGAAGCTAAGGTTGCAGAGAAGTTTGCCCCAAACCCCTAAAGGGGCTTTAAGCATACTAAATAATCTTTTATACATAAACCTCAGTCCCCTTTAGGGGATTTAGGGGTTATATACTATCTTTACAATATGAACGAAAACCTTGACCCTTCTTCTGATAATTTAACTCCTATAGAACGTGACATTGAAAAAGTATTACGTCCGCAAGAGTTTGAAGATTTTACTGGTCAGGATAAAATTTTAGAAAATCTTAAAATATTCGTTAAAGCGGCTAAGCTTCGTGGTGAAGCTCTAGATCATGTTTTACTACATGGCCCTCCAGGATTAGGTAAAACTACATTATCTTATATCATAGCAAATGAAATGGGTGTAAATATCAAGGTTACATCTGGTCCGGTATTAGACAAACCTGGGGATTTAGCGGGTTTATTGACAAATTTAGAAACTGGTGATATTCTATTTATTGATGAAATTCATCGGTTATCACCTTTGGTTGAGGAGTACTTATACTCTGCGATGGAAGATTTTAAGATTGACATTATGTTAGAGAGCGGTCCAAATGCTCGTTCTGTACAAATAGGTTTAAATCCTTTTACATTAGTTGGCGCCACAACACGCTCTGGATTGTTAACAGCACCGTTAAGAGCTAGGTTTGGAATTAACTCTCGTTTAGCCTATTACGATGCTAAAATATTAACTACAATTGTATTACGCTCTTCAGCAATATTAAATACGCCAATTTCTGATGAAGGTGCTTTTGAAATTGCCCGTCGTAGCCGTGGCACACCGCGTATTGCAAATGCACTTTTACGTAGAACTAGAGACTTTGCCCAAATAAAAGGAAATGGAAGTATTGATACAGAAATTGCACGCTATGCCTTAACAGCTTTAAATGTTGACGAACATGGATTAGATGAAATGGATAATAAAATCTTATTGGCCATTATTGATAAATTTAAAGGTGGTCCGGTGGGTTTAAAAACTATCGCTACTGCAGTTGGGGAAGATGATGGAACAATTGAAGAAGTTTATGAACCATTCTTAATTCAAGAAGGTTATTTAATGCGTACAGCTAGAGGAAGAGAAGTAACTGAAGCGGCATATAAACACCTAAACCGCATTAAAGTAGGTCAAACAGGCAAACTTTTCTAGTATTTAGTTGTTATTATATTAACAAACAAATTGTTTACTAATTTAAAGGCAAAAAATTAATTTTCTTTGCCTATCTTTTTTTTATGAATATAGAAATACGAAAACTTACCATTGAAGATTACAACGACTTACGAGAATCTATGGTTCAAGCTTATGATGCCAGTGGTAATGGGATTTGGAGTAAAGCAAACATTCAAAATTTATTAAACATATTTCCAGAAGGGCAATTATGTATTGCCGTTGATGATAAAGTAGTTGCGTGCTCTTTATCGTTAATTGTTGATTATGATATATTTGGTGACAACCATACTTATGAAAAAATAACAGGTAAATATACATTTTCTACTCATACAGCTGGCGGAAACGTTTTGTATGGTATAGAAATTTTTGTTCATCCAGATTTTAGGGGATTAAGGTTAGCTAGAAGATTATATGAAGCTAGAAAAGAACTTTGTGAACAGTTAAATTTAGAAAGCATTATCGCTGGTGGTAGAATACCTGGATATCATGAGCATGCTAACGATCTTACGCCAAGACAATATATTGATAGGGTAAAAACAAAAGAAATTTACGACCCAACACTTACATTTCAAATTTCAAATGATTTTCACGTTCGTAAAATTCTAAAAAACTATTTACCAGGTGACTTAGAATCAAAGGAGTTTGCTACACTTATTGAATGGAATAATATTTATTATCAAGATACCATTTCTGCAAGATCTGCTAAAACAATAAGGTTAGGATTGGTTCAATGGCAAATGCGTCATTTTAAAGATATTGAAGCTTTTTATGAACAGGTAAAATTCTTTGTAGATGCAGTGAGTGGTTATCAATCAGATTTTTTAATGTTTCCTGAGTTCTTTAACACTCCACTCCTACAACCTTATAATGATTTACCTGAAATTGAGGCCATGAGAAAGCTGGCAGAATTTACACCTGAAATTGTAACTAAAATTCAAGAATATGCTGTTTCTTATAATGTAAATATTATCTCAGGCAGTATGCCAATTTTAGAAGATGGAAAGCTTTACAATGCAACATATTTATGCCATAGAAATGGATTAACCGAAGAGTATAGAAAAATCCATATCACACCAAATGAGCAAAAATATTATGGTATGGTTGGTGGTGATAAAATTGGGGTTTTTGATACTGATTGTGGGAAAATTGGAATTTTAATCTGTTATGATGTAGAGTTTCCAGAACTAAGTAGAATTTACGCAGATCAAGGAATGCAAATTTTATTCGTTCCTTTTTTAACAGATACGCAGAATGGTTACACTAGAGTAAGAAGATGCGCACAAGCTAGAGCGATTGAAAACGAATGTTATGTGGCTATTGCTGGTTGTGTAGGTAACTTACCAAAAGTAAATAATATGGATATTCAATTTGCGCAATCTGCTGTATTTACACCTTCAGATTTCGCATTTCCTACCAACGGTGTAAAAGCAGAAACTACGCCCAATACAGAAATGATGTTACTTGTTGATGTAGATTTACATCTTTTAGATGAATTACATCATTTCGGCACGGTCAAAATATTAAAAGATAGACGTAAAGATTTATATGAAGTAAATCTTTTAAAATCTTAAAGAATAGTTATCAGAGTAAAACCCATAACATATATATGCTATGGGTTTTTTAATATGATTTCAAATTACATATTACGAAACATCAGTTCTAAAGAAAGCGAAATAAACAATTAGTAATATTACTATGATAATCGGTATAATCCATTTCATTGCCTGTCCAGCTCCTTTATCATCTGGCTCGTTTACAGTTGGTGCTGGACCAGGATTATTCTCATGCTCAGCGTAATCAGTTTCAATTGGTGGCACTATATTATTTGGATCTTCTTTATGATTTGGTGTTGAATTTTCCATGATTTAGTTTTAATTTATTTATTTTATATCTATAATAAACAAGAGTAACCTATAAATAGTTTTATATCAAATTCTTATCTTTAAATATTGATGTTAAATAATCCCCAAAAATATAGTCAAATGATTAAAACTGAAGCATTGCGCTTGGGTTTTATGGCTTGTGGTATTAGTAAATCAGATTTTTTAGAAACTGAAGCACCTAGATTAGAAAATTGGTTAAATGAGAATCATCATGGAGAAATGAGCTACATGGAAAATCATTTCGATAAGCGATTAGATCCCCGTTTATTAGTTGAAGGCTCTAAATCGGTTATTTCGCTTACCCTTAATTATTTTACAACACATAAACAAGTAGATGTTAATGCACCTAAAATTTCTAAGTACGCTTATGGTTTAGATTATCACACTGTGATTAGAGAAAAATTACAGGAATTGATGTACTTTATTAATGAAAATATTGGCGAAGTTGGCGGAAGATGCTTTGTGGACTCTGCTCCTGTTATGGATAAAGCTTGGGCTCAAAAATCTGGTTTAGGTTGGCGAGGCAAAAATTCCAACTTAATTAGCAAAGAAGCCGGCTCATTTTTCTTTTTAGCAGAGCTGATTATAGATTTAGAATTAGACTACGATTCTCCTTTTACTACCGATCATTGCGGAACCTGTACCCGTTGCATAGATGCTTGCCCAACAGATGCAATTATGGCGCCTTACACTGTTGACGGAAGCAAATGTATTTCATACTTAACGATAGAGTTGAAAAATGAAATACCGACCGAATTTAAAGGCAAAATGGAAAACTGGATGTTTGGTTGTGACATTTGTCAAGATGTTTGTCCTTGGAATAGATTTTCTACACAGCATCAGGAACCTGCATTTGAGCCTGCATTAACACTTTTACAACTTAAAAAAGAAGAGCTAATTGAAATAACTGATGATGTATTTAAACAAGTCTTTAATAAATCAGCAGTTAAGCGTACTAAATTTAATGGCTTAAAACGAAATATTGATTTTTTACATCAAATTTAACATCCAACAATTGGCATAACCGTGTCATAGTAAATAATAGATTAGGTTTGTTATATTATAAAATCTATGTTTGTTAATTATGCAAAGCAATTTACACCTCATATTATCCCAAAGTTGTCTCAAGCAACAATTGCGTAATAGCTTTCGCATGTATAGTTTATTCCTATCTATACAATTTAGTTTAGGAGATTCTTTTCTTAAAAGCAGTAAAGACTTTATAAACTAATCCCTAGTCTACAAATAGACAAAAGGGACAATTCAATTTATTCACATTTTAATTAAACATGCTATGCGCTTACTAAAAGCAGCTTTCATGCTTATTATTTTGGTTGATATTTTTATCATTTTATTAGCATTAATATTACTAAATCCATTGCTGGTTCTACTTTTCATCGCAATCAGTGGACTTTTAAAAGGTATTCATAATCAACTCATCTCCAAGCAAAAGCTCAACAAATTTTACAAATTCAAATCAATTCAAATAAGAAATACATCTTAATTCATTTAAAGAAACATCATGGAAAATCAAAATTTAGAAATTACTAAAACACCTATCGTATTAACTACAGGTATTTACGATTTACTGAAAGAGCAAATCAAGAAAAAGAAGCTAAATAAAACCAATGAAGCACGCCTTGAAAAAGAATTAAAAAATGCCAAACAAGTATTAAACAGAGATTTACCTCTAAACATTGTGACTGTTAATACAGAAGTTTTGGTAAAAGATTTAAAATCTGGTGAAGAAATTACCCAGAAATTTGTAGGTCCTCACAGAGCTAGACGCAAAAATGGAACTACTTCAATTCTATCTGAGATTGGTGTGGCAACTTTAGGATATGAAGAAAATGCAATCATACAATGGGATCTTCCAGAAGGCAGTAAATCATTACAAATATTAAAAGTTACTAGAATGGCTGTATAATAAAAAAGCTACTCGTAAGCTCGTTTTCAAATTAATATAAAATAAAAAGCTCAATTAAATAATTGAGCTTTTTATGAATTAAATAGATGAAAGAATTTTCTGATTATTTTACAATAAATGTATTGTCGCTTTTATCTTTATCAGGCACATGACTGCTTCCCAAAACAACCTTTCTAATTAATTTAATCGTTTTTAAGGTTGAAGTAGAAATTGAACCTCCTTTTTCCCAAACACCAATAGTCTCATGTATAGTAGCTGTAGTTCCATCCAAATAAGTGATGGTTAAATCTATCGGCAAAGGTTTATTACTTTTGTTAAACACATCGATAGTATATCCAGTAGTTGTTTTTGTTACTGCATTAATTGCCATATCTGTTACACCACCTTCAAAGAACCAGCGTTTCCAAAACCAATCCATATTCTTACCAGCGCCGGCATTCATGCTATAAAAGAAATCGTAAGGCATTGGATGTTTGCCATTCCAATTTGTAATATAATGATGTAATGCTTTAGTGAATAATTCTTCACCTAAATAATCTTTAACAAAAAGATAACCAAAACCAGGTTTAGGGTAATTATTTGTAAATGAACTACGAGCATTTAATTCAGTTGTTAAAGTAACAATTGGCATATCTTCATTAGAACCTGAAGAACTTGCCGTAGGCGCAACACCATAGTCATCAACAATTGTTGAGTCTATCATTGGCGATATTAGCCATTCGCCTATTGTTGCCCAACCTTCATCCATCCAACCATATTTAGTTTCATTTGTTCCCATATAAAATGGAAACATCGTATGGAAAATTTCATGATCTGTTAAGGTAATAGCATCCGTTCTATCTGGCGTAGGATTATCGTTTACCATCATTGGATATTCCATTTGATCTAAACCATCAAAAACTGTGATATGATGATATGGATATGGCCATTTAGGAAATTCATAACTCATGGCGTGAACAGTTTTACGAGCAAAGTCAATAACTTCGTAATAATCTTTATGTGCTGCATTAAAAACAGCATCTACT
>JBBSRF010000019.1:0-17454 GCA_038243335.1 Sphingobacteriales bacterium | reverse complement strand
TTCTCCTTAGCTTTTCCATTAATAATAAAAGAAACCGTTGTAATGGATACATTGGCTTTTAGCGCAATATCTTTTATAGAGAGGGCTTTCATGTTTATTAGTTCTGTGCTGATAAAGTTAGAAATTTAACAATCAGTTTTGCAGTTTTTTCAGAAGCTCCAGCTGTACCCATTATTGCATTTAATTCATTGTAGTCGGCTAACATTTGAATTCTTTCTACTCCTTCTATAATGGCACTTAAATTAGTTGTGATTTTTTCAGGACTACAATCTTCTTGAATTAACTCCGTAACTACTTTTCTATCCATAATTAAGTTAACCAAAGAGATAAATCTAATTTTAATAACCATGCGGGCAATACCGACAGAAATAGTGCCACCACGATACAAAACAACTTGTGGCACACTAAATAATGCTGTTTCTAAAGTTGCAGTGCCAGATGCCACCAAAGCTGCATGTGCATTTTGCAATAAATTATAGGTTTGAGAAAACACTAATTTAACCTTTTTATCACCAATAAATTGATGGTAATAAGCAGGCGTAAATGTTGGTGCTGCAGCAATTACAAACTGATAACCTGGAAATTTCTCTGTTATTGATAACATATCTGGCAATAAACGTTCAATTTCTTGCTTTCTACTTCCTGGTAATAGGGCTATTATTTTTTGATCATTTAATTTTTGATGAGTTTTAAAATTAAAATCTGGTGTAAATTGTGCTTTTTCATCTAATAAGGGATTACCTACATAATGTACTTCCATACCCCATTTTTTATAGAAATCTACTTCAAAAGGCAAAATACAATACATTTGATCTACATCTCTCTTTATTTTTAAAACTCTTTTTTGGTTCCAAGCCCAAATTTTTGGAGAGATATAATAACAAACCTTTAAACCTTGTTTTTTTGCAAACTCTGCTATTTTTAAATTAAAACCAGGAAAATCTATGAAAATTAAAGCATCTGGCTGATAAGTTAGAATATCAGCTTTGCAGGCTTTCAGATTTCTTAAAATAGTACGCAAATTCATTACAACTTCGGTAAAACCCATAAATGCCATATCAGCATAGTGTTTTACCAATTCGCCGCCTTCGCTTTTCATTTTATCCCCACCAAAATACCTGAAATTTGCATCTTGATCTTCAATTTTTAAAGCCTTCATTAAATTGGCGCCATGTAAATCACCAGAAGCTTCTCCAGCTACTAAATAATACTTCATATGATTAATGTAACAAAGAAAATTAAAAAAGGAAAATAACTATCATATACTAATTTTGAGTCTATCTTTTATAACTCTAATTTTTAAATGCTAACCTAAACCTAAGCCATCAGGACCAAAATTTCTTTTTATTGGTGAAGCTTTTTCAAGTTCTCCAAAATCCCAAGTATTTAAAATTGGTATCGCATGATGAGCTGTTAAATCAAACTGAACAGGTACAACGGAAACAAAGCCATGTTCTAAAGCCCAAACATCTGTATCCTCGCCTCTATCATAATTTTCGAAAACCCCTGTTAACCAATAATATGGGCGTTGATAAGGATCTGTTCTTTTATCAAATTCTTCAGCCCATTTTGCATTAGCTTGCCTACAGATTTTAATTCCTTTTAAATCTGCTCCTTTAGGGAAGTTTACATTTAATAAAGTTGCTTCTGGTAAACCATGCGAAAGCACTTGCAAAGCAATTTTTTTAACATACTCTTTACAATAAGTAAAGTCGGCATCTTGTCCAAAATCATCTAAAGAAAATCCAATAGAAGGAATTTTTTCAATTGCACCCTCTACAGCGGCAGACATTGTTCCAGAATAAATTACATTGATTGAATTATTCAACCCGTGATTAATTCCAGAGACACACAAATCAGGCTTTTTACCTTTAAAAACAATATTAACTGCTAATTTAACACAATCTACTGGCGTTCCAGAGCATTTATACATCTCCACTCCAGGATATAAATCTACTTTATCAAAACGCAAAGGCTTACCGATAGTAATCGCATGTCCCATTCCAGATTGAGGGCCATCTGGTGCTACCACAACTACGTTACCAATCTCTTGCATCACTTCTATTAAACTTTTAATTCCCGGTGCTGTGATACCATCATCATTAACAACTAAAATTGTTGGTTTTTTATCCTTACTCATTTGGTAAAAATACAAGAATTATTTTACGGATTATAGTGTAAGGAGTGATCTGATAATTTTATTAATTTTTTATTGATTTGCGCTTCCATCCGCTTATATTTGAGTATAACTTATTTAAAAATGAAAACAAAATTGATAATATTAGTCTGTTTGTTATTGACAGGCTCCAGTTTAATGGCTCAATCCATTTACCAATGGAAAACAGTCACCGCAAACGGTTATACTTATAAATATGTAACTAACGACCCATCTAAATCCCGTTTTTATACTTTAAAAAATGGTTTAACAGTAATTCTTTCGCCAAACACAGAAAAACCTAACATAGAGTTTCGTATGAGTGTTAGAGCTGGGAGCAATACCGATCCTAAAAACGCAACAGGTTTAGCGCACTATTTAGAACACCTTTTATTTAAAGGTACTGATAAATTTGGGACAGCTAACTGGGCAAAAGAAAAACCATATCTAGATAAAATAGATGCTCTTTACGAAAAGTATAATCAAACAACTGATCCAGTATTACGTAAAGAAATTTATAAAGAAATTGATAAAACATCTGGTGAAGCATCTAACTTTTCAATTGCAAATGAATACGATAAAATGATTGCTGGTATTGGAGGAAACTCTTCTAATGCACATACTTGGTACGAGGAAACAGTTTATAACGAAGGTTTTCCATCAAATTCTATCGATAAGTTTTTAGCATTACAAGGAGAACGTTTCCGTAAACCAATTTTCCGTATTTTTCATACAGAATTAGAAGCTGTTTATGAAGAAAAAAATCGCGGCTTAGATAATGATGGTAACAAATTAGATGAAGCGATGATGGAATTGGTATTTCCTACACATAATTATGGTCAACAAACAACTATAGGAACGATTGAGCATTTGAAAAATCCTTCTTTAATAGAAATTAGAAATTACTACAATAAATATTATGTGCCAAATAATATGGCAGCAATTTTTACTGGAGATTTTAATCCAGATGTAATGATTAAAAAGATTGATAAAACTTTTGCTTTTATGGTTGCAAAGCCTGTGACACTTTACAATCCTGCTCCAGAAAAACCATTAACTAAAATACAGCAAGTAGATATTAATGGTCCAAGTGCAGAAATGGTTGAAATTTATTACCGTGGATTTGCAGAAAATACTTCTCAAAGTGTAATGTTAAATTTAATTAGCAGCATCTTAGCCAATGGTAAAGCTGGATTAATTGACATCAACTTAAATAAACAACAAAAAACTTTAAGAGCTGGTGCGAACTACCAACAAATGAAAGATTATGGCGTATTTAGTCTTTCGGCTCAACCAAGAGAAGGACAAACTTTAGCGCAAGCTTCTAAATTATTACTGGAACAAATTGACTTACTTAAAAAAGGGGAGTTTGATGAAAGCCTAATCAAAGCAATTGTTGCCAATAATAAACTAATTTTTTTACAAGCTTTTGATAGCAATAATAACCGAGCAGAAATACTGTCTACAGAGTTTGTTTTAAACAGAGGCACCAAATGGGAGAAAAGTCTTAATGAAATAGACGCTACCGCTAAAATTACTAAAGCTCAGGTAATGGCTTTTGCTAATGATTACTTTAAAGATAACTATGTGATTGGTTTTAAACACAAAGGTGAAGACAAAAATACGCTTAAAGTAGAAAAACCAACCATTACACCTATCAATGCCAATGGTAATTTAACATCGCCATTTGTAAAAAGCATTATTGAAGCACCAGTAAAAGCAATTGCTCCTAAATTTTTAGATTATAAAAAAGATATCGCTTTTGGAAAAACAGGTATAGCTGAAGTATTGACAACTAAAAACACCGACAATTCTATTTTTAGAATGAGTTATAGATTTAATTTAGGTGCAAACAACTATAAATTATTGCCTTACGCTTCTGCTTATTTAGGCTTTTTAGGGACTGATAAATATACAGCCGAAGAGATTAGTAAAGCTTTTTATAACATTGCTTGTTCATACAATTTAAGCGTTGGAACTGAGGTTACAACCATTAACATTACAGGTTTACAAGAAAATTTTGACAAAGCAGTAAGTTTAGTTGAGCACATTTTTGCGAATGTAAAACCGAATGAGAAAGCATTAGAAAACTTAAAAGGAACTATTTTAAAAAGTCGTGAAAATAACAAGTTGAACAAAGCACAAATTATGAATGGTTTAACTTCTTATGCACAATATGGCAGCATAAACCCTTTTAATAATGTTTTAAGTAATGATGATGTTAAAAACATGAAGTCTGATGACCTCATTTATCTTTTAAAGAATTTAGCTAACTATGAGCATGTGATTACTTATTATGGGCCAAAAGATTTAATTTCATTTACTACAGATATTAAAAAACAACATTTATTACCAAAAGAGTTTACACCAGCTGCTCCAGCTAGAGTTTACACTTATTCTAAACAAGATAGCAACAAAGTTTATTTTGCTAACTACGATATGGTACAATCAGAAATTCGCTGGTTAAGAAACACTGGTTTATACAATAAAACTGACGCTGCAAACATTGAAGTATTTAATAGTTATTTTGGTGGTGGTATGGGCTCTATTGTTTTCCAAACCATTAGAGAATCTAAAGCATTGGCTTATTCTACTTTTGCACAATATGTATCTCCTGATAAAGCAGATAAAGAATATAGTATGATTGCTTATGTAGGTAGTCAAGCTGATAAAATGTCAGATGCAGTTAATGGTATGAATGAATTATTAAATATTTTGCCACAAAGCGACAAGTCGTTTGAAGGAGCAAAATCTAATGTAATCAATGGTATAGAAACTGCTCGCGTAACTAAAGATGCTATTTTCGGCTATTACTTTGCAGATCAGAAATTAGGTTTTAATTATGATTCTAGAATTGATTTGTATAAAGAACTGAAACCAATCACTTTTCAAAATATTAAAGATTTTCATGATCAAAAAATAGCTAACAAAGCCTACACTTATTTAATTGTTGGTTCTGATCAAAGAATTAAAGCTGCAGACATGCAGAAATTTGGCACAGTTACAACGTTGAGTTTAGAACAACTATTTGGATACTAATAGAATAAATAAAGCAGCTTTTTGTTAAGAAAGCTGCTTTGTTTTTAAAGAAATGTATAGCTTTCTTAAATTTGCTAATAATTTTTTGAAGTCAAACCGAAATCTAGTTCATAAAAAAATTGGCTAACCAATAGGCTAACCAATTTCTTTTATAATTTAAGGTTTTTATAAGGATTTAATCCAATCAACTAATTCATCTCTTCCTTTTCCTGTTTTTTGTTGAAGGCGACCTAACAATTCGTCGTCTTTACCTTCTTCATGTTTCAAATCATCGTCTGTTAAATCGCCGTAAGCTTGTTTAACTTTTCCTTTGACTTCATTCCATTTTCCTTGCCATTCTAACTTATCCATGTCTTAGTATTTTATGTTTAACAATCAGTTTCTATAGATTTAATAACATCTCAACCAAAATATTGTTTAAAAAAATTTAAATTTTAGCACTTTCAATAATCTCTTTAACCACAGTTGGATCTAACAATGTTGAGATATCTCCTAAGTTATTGGTATCCCCTTCAGCTATTTTTCGTAAAATTCTACGCATAATTTTACCAGATCTCGTTTTGGGTAAACCAGACACAAAAAGAATTTTATCAGGTTTTGCTATTGCTCCAATTACACGAGTAACCGTTTGTAAAATATCCTGTTTAGTTAATTCTACATCGCCGTGCATTTCTGGAAAAATGATAAATGCATAAATGCCTTGTCCCTTTACATCATGCGGATAGCCAACTACAGCACTCTCAACTACTCCAGCGTGCATATTTATGGCATTTTCTACTTCAGCCGTGCCAATTCTATGTCCAGAAACATTTAATACATCATCTACCCTGCCCGTGATTTTGTAGTACCCATCTTCATCACGCATACATCCATCTCCAGTAAAGTATAGGTTTTCATACGCAGAAAAATAGGTTTGTTTGCACCGCTCGTGATCACCATAAAGTGTTCGCAACATTCCTGGCCAAGGGAACTTAATACATAAATTTCCACTTACGCCATTTCCTATTATTTCCTTACCATTTTCATCTACTAAAATGGGCTGTATTCCCGGCAAAGGTAACGTTGCAAAACTCGGCTTAGTTGGGGTAACAGTAGCTATTGGAGAAATCATAATTCCGCCAGTTTCAGTTTGCCACCAGGTATCTACAATTGGCGACTTTCCCTTACCAATCTTCTCATCAAACCAATGCCATGCTTCTTCATTGATAGGTTCTCCAACCGAACCTAAAACGCGTATAGAGCTTAAATCTTTTCCTTCCAAAGGCAAATCTCCAAAACTCATCAACGAGCGCAAAGCAGTTGGCGCAGTATATAAAGTATTTACGTGATGTTTTTCCACAATATCCCAAAATCTTGATGGTGTTGGATAGGTTGGCATTCCTTCAAATAATAGCGAAGTTGCACCTTGAGAAAGTGGACCATAAACGATGTAAGAGTGTCCGGTAATCCACCCAATATCTGCAGTGCAGAAAAAAATTTCGCCTGGCTGATAATTAAAAACATTTGTAAAAGTATAACCAGCGTACACCATATAACCACCGCAGGTGTGTGCCACTCCTTTTGGTTTACCTGTAGATCCAGATGTATAAAGAATAAATAGTAAATCTTCTGCATCCATCTCTTCTGCTTCACAAATATGATTGACGTGTTTAACTTCATCTTCCCACCAAACATCTCTACCTTTTAACATAGAAACAGGTGTACGAACATGGGTTAAAACAATACATTTTTCCACACTTGGGCAGCCAATCAAGGCATCATCAATTACTTCTTTTAATGGAATTAATTTGCTTCCACGATAAGCACCATCGGAAGTAATGACCAATTTACATTGTGCATCATTTATCCGATCTGCAATAGATTTAGCAGAAAAACCACCGAAAACCACTGAATGTACCGCACCAATTCTAGCGCATGCTAAAACTGCTATGGCTAATTCTGGCACCATTGGCATGTAAATACATATGCGATCTCCTTTTTTAGCGCCGTTCCTTTTTAAAACATTTGCAAAACGACAAACACGTTCGTGCAACATTTTATAAGTCAAGGTAACACTCTCTTCATCAGGATTATTAGGTTCCCAAATAATTGCAGGTGTATTTCCATTTTTTTCCAAATGGCGATCTAAACAATTCTCGGTGATATTTAATTTAGCGCCTTCAAACCACTTAATTGTAGGTGTAGTAAAATCCCAAGTCAAAACTTTGTACCAAGGTTTACGCCATTGAAAACTTTGTGCCACTTCTCCCCAAAATTGCTCTGGATTATCTACACTTTTTTTATAATCCGCTTCGTATTGTTCAAAAGAATTAATCTGCATTTTTACGAGTGTTATTTATTTTTGCTAATTTAAATAATTAAAATAGCAAAAAACTCTCAAATACTATTAAAATAAAAGGCATACTTAATATAAAATTTTAATTTTTGAGTTTAATTACCCTTTATAATCTAAATCATTAAGTTTTGTAATGGAGGATAAGATTTAATAAAAAATATAATAAATAAAAACTCATTTTTTTTATAATATTTATTATAAGAAATAAGCTAATAACTAGCTCAGAAACGGTTGATTTTGAGATTTTAGAGGCTTAATAATTGAATATTGAATTGGAATTAAAAAATAATTAGCATCCCCCTTGATGATTTGAAAAATTATTATGATATTTGCACACTCTTAAAAAAATTAAGTAGCGAAATAATCAACATAATAAAAAAGTCATGTCAAGAGTTTGTGATTTAACCGGAAAAATGGCGATGTCGGGATTTAATGTTTCTCACTCGAACGTTAAAACGAAGCGTAAATTTTACCCAAACCTACAACTTCAGAAATTTTATATTCCTGAAGAAGATCGTTGGATAACACTTAAAGTGTCAACTTCAGCAATTAAAACCATCAATAAGATTGGTATTTCTGAAGCGATTAATCGTTTCATGAAAAAAGGATATTTGTAGTAAATAATTTGTCGATGTGAAATCGACTTAAAAGATAAATAAAATGGCAAAAAAAGGTAACAGAGTACAGGTTATTTTAGAATGTACAGAGCATAAAACTAGTGGCATGCCGGGTATGTCTAGATATATTTCTACAAAAAATCGTAAAAACACTACTGAGCGTTTAGAATTGAAAAAATTCAATCCAGTATTGAAAAAAGTAACCGTACACAAAGAAATAAAATAAAATTAGTGTTACAAGGCTAAAGTTTGATGATTATTTCCTCATTCAATCCTTTATCAATTAATTATTAATTTAAAAAGACATGGCTAAGAAAGTAGTTGCAACCCTAAAAACGGGTACAGGTAAAGAATATTCAAAAGTTATCACAATGACTAGATCACCTAAAACTGGTGCTTATTCATTCAGAGAACTTATCGTGCACAACGATCACGTTAAAGATGCTATTGCTGGTACACACAGTAAATAATTCTATTAACGAATAACATTAAAGCCGTTCCGTATTATCGGAAGGGCTTTTTTATTTTAACATCATGCTATGGGTTTATTCGATTTTTTTAAGAAGAAAGAAACTGCTCCTGAAGCGCAAGTAGCTTTAGACAAAGGTTTAGAAAAAACTAAAGAAGGTTTTTTAAGCAAAATCACCAAGGCTGTTGTGGGTAAATCTACAGTTGATGATGACGTGCTTGACAACTTAGAAGAAGTTTTAGTCACATCAGATGTAGGCGTAACTACCACATTAAAAATCATTAATCGGATACAAGCTCGTGTAGCTAAAGACAAATATCTTTCTACATCAGAGCTGCATGTTTTATTACGTGATGAAATTCAGCTATTATTAGCAGAAAATAACAGCAACGATTTTCGAAACTTTGAATACGGCGACCACAAACCTTATGTAATTATGGTAGTTGGTGTAAATGGCGTAGGAAAAACTACAACCATTGGCAAACTTGCACACAAACTAAAAGCTGAAGGTTTAAAGGTAGTACTTGGAGCAGCAGATACTTTTAGAGCTGCTGCGGTAGAACAAATTAAACTTTGGGGCGAACGGGTTGGCGTAAGAGTTGTTGCACAATCCATGGGGTCAGACCCTGCATCTGTTGCTTTTGACACCTTACAGTCTGCTGTCGCTAACAACGAAGACGTTGTAATTATTGATACTGCTGGTCGTTTACACAACAAAGTAGGATTAATGAATGAACTTGGTAAAATAAAAAATGTAATGCAAAAGGTAATCCCAAATGCACCACATGAGATTTTATTAGTTTTAGATGGCTCTACAGGTCAAAATGCTTTTGAACAATGCAAACAATTTTCCGAAGCTACGGACGTTAATGCTTTAGCAATTACAAAACTTGATGGCACAGCCAAAGGAGGTGTGGTTATCGGCATTTCCGATCAATTTAAGATACCTGTAAAATACATTGGTGTCGGCGAAAAAATAGACGACTTACAACTGTTCGATAAAAAAGATTTCGTTAACTCTTTGTTTAATTAATATGCTTCGCAGTTGATTACACAGATTTAAAGATAACACAGATAAATATTGGAAACCGACGAAAAGGATAGCCTAACCCAAATTATAATTGGTTGTTGTTATGATGTTCATAATCAACTAGGGCCTGGTTTTTTAGAAAAAATTTACGTCAATGCTTTAAAAATAAAACTACAACAAGCCGGATTAAATTATGAGGCTGAAAAGGAATTTAATGTGTTTTTTGAAGGTACTATTATCGGGAAATTTAGATGTGATTTATTTGTTGATGAGAAAGTAATTGTAGAATTAAAATCAGTTACTGGCTACCAACCTAAGTTGTTTCAAAGTCAAGTTATTTCCTATCTTAAAGCTAGTAAAGTAAAAACTGGTTTATTGATTAACTTTGGCAACACAAGCTGTGAAGTAAAAAGAATATCAGTTTAATAAAAATAAAATCATCGTAAGCTGTGTAATCACATTAATCTGTGTAATCATCTTAAATCGGTGCAATCATACTATATTATGAATACAAAAGCAACACGTAAAACTACTGAAATCGCTAAACCAAAAATTAATGTTATCACTTTAGGTTGCTCTAAAAACACCTACGATTCTGAGGTTTTAATGGGTCAGTTACGTGGCAACAATTTAGCAGTAGAACACGAATCTAATCATCTTGGTAAAGATGATATTATTGTAATCAATACTTGTGGTTTTATTGACAATGCAAAACAAGAGTCTATAGATACTATTTTACAATATAGCCAATTAAAAGAAGAAGGTAAAGTTGGAAAAGTAATTGTTACGGGTTGTTTATCTGAGCGTTATAAGCCAGAGTTAGAATCAGAAATTACTAATGTTGATGCCTTTTTTGGCACAAACGATTTAGAAAATATATTGCACAAATTAGGTGCAAACTATAAACATGAACTAATAGGCGAACGTTTACTAACCACGCCATCTCATTTTGCTTATTTTAAAATTGCCGAAGGTTGTAACCGTCCATGTTCATTTTGCGCTATCCCTTTGATGCGTGGCAAACATGTTTCTAGAGACATGAACGAATTGGTGAATGAAGCTAAAATTTTAGCCGCTAATGGAACAAAAGAATTAATTTTAATCGCACAAGACCTTACTTATTACGGTTTAGATATTTATGGAAAACGTAATTTAGACGAATTATTACTTCGTTTATCTGATGTCAAAGGTATCGAATGGATTAGGTTGCAATATGCTTACCCATCTGGGTTTCCAATGGAAATTTTGGATGCGATGAACGAACGTGAAAATATTTGCAAATATTTAGATATGCCTTTACAGCACATCACAGATAATATGTTAAAATCAATGCGTCGTGGTATTAACAAGCAAAAAACAATTGATATTGTAAACGACATCAGAGCAAAAGTGCCTAATATCGCTATGCGTACCACTCTAATTTGTGGCTATCCAGGGGAAACTGAACAAGATTTTGAAGAAATGTACAATTGGGTGGAGGAAACAAAATTTGACCGTTTAGGTTGTTTCACTTACTCCCACGAGGAAAAAACACATGCACATCAATTAATTGATGATGTACCTGAGGAAGTAAAGCAACAGCGTGTAGATGCCATTATGGAATTACAACAAGGCATTTCATTCGAAATCAACCAAGAGAAAGTTGGGAAAACATATAAGGTCTTAATTGATAGAAAAGAAGGTGATTTCTTTATCGGTCGTACTGAGTTTGACAGTCCAGAAGTTGACAATGAAGTATTAATAGATGCCAATACTGGTTATGCAGCTAACGGAAGCTTTGTAAATGTAAAAATAGATCGTGCAGAAGATTTTGATCTGCATGGACAAATTGTAAAATAATTATAGCTTATCAATTTTGACAGCTTTATTTTGCAAATTGCAAAAAAGATTTCAAGGTAAATAAATGCATGAAGGCTAAATACATCTCTTATCAAGCTACCAATTCATTTTCTAAATTAGTTTTAGATTATATCAACAATGAAGATTCACTAAAATCTTTTTATAGTTTCCGGCCAGATATGGATGGTTTAAAACAAGCTATAGATTCTAGAAATTTTAAAGGAAATAGAAAGGAACTTGTACAAATTTTAAATCAACAATATCAAAGTATTCAAGCCAATCAATTGGTAATAAATAATATCAATTTGCTAGCGGATGAAAATACTTTTACCGTTACTACAGGTCATCAGTTAAATATTTTTACCGGTCCGCTATACTTCATCTACAAAATAGTAACTACTATAAATTTAGCAACTCAACTGAAAGTTGCTCATCCAGAAAAGAACTTTGTACCTATCTATTGGATGGCAACTGAAGATCACGATTTTGAAGAAATTAATCATGTTCGTATTGAGGATAAAAACATCAGTTGGTTGCAACCAAATAACGGAGCAACTGGTAGATTAAATACCAAATCTATCGCATCAGCTGTTATGGCCTATAAAGCTTTTTTAGGTGTTAGCGAAAATGGCCAGAAACTTGCTAAACTAATTGAAAATGCTTATTTAAACCATCATAATTTAGCAGACGCCACTCGTGCGCTAGTAAATAGCTTATTTGAGACATACGGCTTGGTGATTATCGATGCTGACAATGTAATCCTAAAAAAACAATTTGCTCCAATAATTAAGGAAGATATCACCACACAAAAAAGTGCTGAACTAACCGAAAAAACCAGTGAAGATTTAGCAAAATCTGGCTATAAATCACAAGTTAACGGTAGAGACATCAACTTCTTTTATTTAACTGACAATCTTCGTGAAAGAATAATAGAAAAAGACAATAGCTACATTGTTAATCATACTGAGCTTAAATTTACTAAGGATGAACTGTTAACTGAAATCGAAAATCATCCCGAAAGATTTAGCCCAAATGTAATTATGCGACCGCTATATCAAGAGGTAATTTTACCCAACATTGCCTACATTGGCGGTGGTGCAGAGGTTGCTTATTGGATGCAATTGAAAGCTAATTTCGAATATCATCAAATAGATTTCCCTGTTTTGTTATTGCGTAATTCTGCTTTACTGATAGACCAACGCAGTGCTGAAAATTTAAATAAATTAGGTTTTAAACTAGAAGATTCATTTTTATCTACTAACGAACTGCAAGAGATTTGGATTAAAAATAATAGTGAAAGTAATTTAAACTTGTCAAATGAGATAAATGCTATTCATGCAGTTTTTGATCAATTGAAAATGAACATTACTAAAGTTGATCAAACTTTAGAAACTGCAACAGCTGCAGCAAAGACAAAGACCAATCATTTGCTGTCAAATTTAGAAAAGAAAGTTTTTAAAGCAGAGAAAAAGAAACATGCAGTTTCATTAACGCAAATCGAAAATGTTAAAAATAGACTTTTTCCTAGCGGAACGCTACAAGAGCGAGTAATTAACCTAGCTCCGATGTACGTCAATTTTGGGGATGATTTTATCTCTTCATTGATTGAAAATTTTGAACCTTTAGGCGGAGAGTTTACTTTATTGATGCCTTAAACAGTCAGGAAATTTTTAAGACCGAAAGTCGGAAAGTTTAAACTTCCAATTCTTGATACTTGATACTAAATACTTGATACCTATAATGAACTTCCTCACCTTTACAGAAGAAAAATTAAGGACTTTCACCCATGCTGTTTTTACAAAAATGGGTTGTTCTGAAGAGCATGCAACATTAGCCGCAGACGTTTTAATTAAATCTGATTTAAGAGGAATAGATTCTCATGGTGTTGCACGTTTAAGTGGCTATGTACGTTTATGGGAAAACAAAAGAATTAATGCTAGCCCAAATATTAAAATCGTTCATGAAACGCCTACCACCGCAACCATTGATGGTGATGCAGGATTAGGTTTAGTAGTTGCTCCTTTTGCCATGAAATTAGCAATGGAGAAGGCTGAAAAATATGGTACAGGCTGGGTGGCAGTAAAAAACTCTAATCATTTCGGCATAGCTGGCTATCATTCTTTAATGGCAGTAGAGAAAGACATGATTGGCATCAGCATGACTAATGCTAGTCCGTTAGTTGCCCCTACTTATGCCAATGAGCGTTTGTTAGGAACAAATCCGATGTGTTATGGTTTCCCTGCTGGAAAATATCCGCCAGTTATTGTAGATATGGCAACCGCAGCTGCAGCAAATGGCAAATTAGAAATTGCCCAAAGAGCAAATCAGAATGTACCAGAGGGATGGATTCAAGATAAGGATGGCAATTCTTCTATTAATCCAAATGAATTAAAAAATGGCGGCTCATTACTCCCATTAGGTAGCGATAAAGATCATGGCAGTCACAAAGGTTACGGACTAAGCGCTACCGTAGATATTTTATCAGCTGTTCTTTCTGGCGCAAACTATGGTCCTTGGGTTCCTCCTTTTGTTGCTTTTTTAGAACCTGCTGCGAATCCAGTTGGCGAAGGATTAGGTCACTTTTTTGGTGCCATGCGTGTAGATGGATTTCGCCCAACACAAGACTTTAAAGATCATTTAGACAATTGGATTGAACGTTTTAAAAATGCAAAAACCATCGACCCAAATAAAAAGGTAATTATTCCAGGAGAACCCGAATACAATTTTGAGCAAGAAAGAAAAGTAAATGGAATTCCGATAATTGATGCGGTTGTGAACGATTTAAATGAGTTAGCAGCTAAATTGGGAATTAATACCTTAACAAACTAATCCATTTTAACTCAGCATTTATGGATTGTTTATAACCAAACCTCTGCATTTTAAATCGCTTACATCTAATGCTCTTCAAGCATTAAATAACACATCTTTTAGCAAATATGAAATAGGTTAAGTACTTACACAAGTAGTACCGTCGCGGTTAATAACTAGGGGACTGCTAGGGACCTCATAGGGGATACATAGGGAACTGGTTCGAGATTTGCCCTATAAAACACACATGTAATACCTATAGAGCCCGATTTCAACACCTTGTTCCCTACTAGAACGTTTCAATCAAACTTTCTCAACAATAAAACTAAAAGTATTAGCTTCAAAACTTAACCAAGTAAAATACTTTTATTTCCAGACTGTGCTTTAAAAATTCATTCCTTTACAATTCAGCTTAAACCACTATCTTTGCAACCATGACAAATTTATCAGTCAATATTAATAAAATTGCGACTTTGCGTAACAGCAGAGGTGGCAATAACCCCGATTTAGTAAAAGTTGCCCTAGATTGCGAAAGATATGGTGCACAAGGAATTACCGTTCATCCACGTCCAGACGAAAGACATATCCGTTACCAAGATACCTTTGATCTGAAAGCAGTAATTGCTACAGAATTTAATATTGAAGGGAATTGTAAAGAGCAAAAATTTATTGATTTAGTTTTAGCTAACAAACCTGCTCAAGTAACTCTAGTGCCTGATGTTTTAGGGCAAATTACTTCTAACCATGGTTGGGATACGATAAAAGAACAAGCCTATTTAAAAGAAATGGTTGCCTTATTTCACAAGGAAGGAATTCGTGTTTCTATTTTTGTAGATCCGGTTATTGAAATGGTTGAAGGCGCTAAAGCAACAGGAACAGACAGAATTGAGTTGTATACTGAAGCTTACGCTAGCGATTATCATAAGGACAAATCAAAAGCGATTGCACCTTACATCGCCGCTGCCAAAAAAGCAAATGAATTAGGTTTGGGCATTAATGCTGGTCATGATTTAGATTTACATAACCTTAAATATTTTGCACATAACATTCCAGAATTATTGGAAGTTTCTATTGGTCATGCGCTAATTAGCGATGCACTCTATTTTGGTTTAGAAAACACTATTCAACTTTATTTAAAGCAACTCGCTTAAATCTAATCGTCATTGCGATGCCGATATTCTTCGGCAGAAGCAATCTTTCCTGCAAGATAGATTGCCACGTCGTTTTACTCCTCGCAATGAAGACATTATATATTATTTATGCTTAAAGGAATTATCCTTGTACTTATTGGCGCCTGCAGTTTCGGCATCCTTTCTACCTTTGTAAAATTAGCTTATGCCGAAGGTTACTCTTTGAGCGATGTAACAGGGACGCAAGCATTTTTTGGTGCTATTCTATTATGGCTATTTTATTTTTTACAAATTAGATTTGCTAAAAAAGTCTATCCAAAATCTAAAACGAAATGGTATAAACTATTGGCAGCGGGCGCATTTACTGGTTTAGTTAGTATGTTCTATTACCAATGCGTAAAATTAGTACCTGCATCTTTTGCTATTATTTTATTGATGCAATTTGTATGGCTCAGTGTTTTATTAGAACTCTTCATTTATAAAAAGAAGCCTAGTAAAATGCAAATTTTAGCCATCGCAATTATTCTGGGCGGAACAGTTTTAGCCAGTGGTTTTGCCGAGTCTAAAACCAATGAAATCAATATAGAAGGTATAATTTACGGCATGTTAGCGGCTTTATGCTATGCCATATTCTTAATGTTAAATGGAAAATTAGGAAACGATTATCCGCCATTAAAAAAGAGTGCACTGATGATTACTGGGGCTTGTATTTTAATTTTCATCATCCTTCCTCCTACTTTTTTAGTCAATGGTGCATTAGGAGGAAGCTTATTAAAATGGGGAATTGTATTAGCTGTTTTTGGCACATTTATTCCACCCTTGTGTTTTTCTACTGGCATACCAAAAATAGGACTAACCTTAAGTTCTATTTTAAGTTCAGTAGAATTACCTGTTGCGGTAATGATGAGCAGCTTAGTATTACACGAAGAGGTAAACTTTATGCGTTGGTTAGGTGTTATCATTATTCTAATTGCACTTATTCTTCCAAATTTGGAAAACATAAAAAAGGGAAATATATTTAACAAAAAAACCTCATGAGAAATTTCACATTAACTCTTTTTATATTTACAGTGATCGCCTTTGGCGGATGTAATAATCCATCAACAATAAATGGAAGTGAAGCTGGAGATGTTATTACTACTTATTTAAAAGGAAATCCTGAATATAAAACTGATCATTTCTACTTCGGTGAAATCAAATTTAACAGTAAAAAAGAGCGAGCTGAGTTGGAGAACTATAAAACTTTGGCGAATGATGGTTATATTTCAATGACCTTAATTGAAGGCAAAAAGAAATTCTTATCAAGCGATAGTAGTTATACTTATAATATTAAACTCACAGATAAAGCAAGTGAATTAGTGTTAAAACAAGAAAGCGACAAAGCAACCGTAAAAGTAGTGGATTATATTTTATCTGATGAAAAACCTGTTAATTTCTCCAGAGTAAACGACAACAATGCCAAAGTTACCGTAACACTTAAAAAGGAAAATACGGTATTTGCGCCATTTCAGAAAAATAGTGACGAAAATAGTAACTTCATTACTAAAACCTACCGCTTAAAATTAGATAAAGAAGAAGGCTGGAAAGTGAAGAAGTAAGTGGTGAGTTTTGAGTTGTGAGTTGTGAGTTGAAAGTTAAAGGTTTAAAATTAAAATTAATTAGTCGAGAGCCTTACCCACCAATCGTCATTTCGAACGAGGTACGAGGAGAAATCTACTGCTCAAATTATCCTCTAAAATCTGCGAGAAAAACAAACAACTCAATACATCTAGCATGAAAGACCCTGAAATAAATTCAGGGAGACGAACACCCAACCTAAAGCTATTCTTAAAATACTCGAAATCAATATTTAATGAGCAAATTGAGGTCAAGTAGATTTCTCGTCACTGCGTTCTGTCGAAAGGATTGTTATGATAATTACAAATTTTAAGCTGCTATTTTATAGTTATTTTTAAAAGGTGTTTTGTTTTTTACAACCGCTGCTACTCGGAGTACTATTTTATTTCTGATTGCATTGAGGATACTCATGCTG